>CAZLJI010000100.1:0-7880 GCA_964559565.1 uncultured Ignavibacteriaceae bacterium
CCAGTCGCCATTAGTAGAATTGTCAACAAAGAATATTTTGATAGTTCCGGTTCCGCTTGCAGATGGAATGAATTGCCTTCCGATAGTAATCTCGTACGTTGTATCGGTTACTGTTGGTAAACTTCTGAACTGAATACCGGAATGAGTAATTGAGTTGTTTGTGTAATAATTGAAACCATTTCTGGCCCCGAAATTAAATCTCAGCTCAGCACCGCTACCATTTATCTGATACCCGGTTGAATTATTATTATCTCCGTCTATAAAAACGGCAATTTGATTATCTTCGAGAAGTTTCAGAAATGGTGTAATCTTTATTTTTATGAAAAGAAATTGCTCGTCATTTGTGACAGATAAATATTTAAAGTCGTAAATGTTTCCATCATTCTCTGAATCGTAATAAGTTGGAACCGGTACATTCCAATCATCAGTTCTTCCATCAAGAAATATCGGTAGAGACTGCGAATAGATCATGGTGGGAAATAAGAATAAAAAAGTTATAACTAAGTTTTTCATCTGATATACCTGTGAAGTGTTTTTCATTAACCTAAAAATAGTAAAACTATAATAAGGATTCAGGAGAAAATGCAAAGAGGATTAAAAGAAAAGAGATGCGATCGCTCAAAGCGATATCATCTCTAAAAAATTAATTTTGTTAAGTTGTTTCTTAGGGGATTGAAATAGACTTATAAAAAAACCGCAACCCTTTTATAAAAGAATTGCGGTCACAAATAAAGATTGCTATTCCTTGCTAAAGCAGATCTCGTCCCAAATGGATTATTTTAGAACGATTGCAAATTAATACTTAAACATCATAGTACATCCCAAACTCAAACGGATGCGGCTGGAGTGCCATTGGTTTAATTTCTTTTTCTATCTTATACTTTATCCAGGTTTCAATTACATCTTCAGTAAAAACATCGCCTTTCAATAGATACTCGTGATCATTTGCCAGAGCTTTTATTGCTTCGTTCAAACTGCCCGGTGTTGATGGAACATTTTTTAATTCTTCCGCAGGCATATCGTAGATATCTTTATCTAACGGTTCGCCCGGATCAATTCGGTTTATTATTCCATCCAAGCCAGCCATCAGCATTGCCGAAAAAGCAAGATAAGGATTTGCTGCAGGATCGGGACAACGGAACTCAACTCTTTTTGATTTTGGACTTGTTGAGTACATCGGAATTCTTACTGCAGCACTTCTGTTTCTTTGTGAGTAAGCGAGATTTACAGGAGCTTCAAATCCCGGGACTAATCTTTTGTAAGAGTTGGTTGTTGGATTCGCAAAAGCACATAACGAAGCTGCGTGTTTCAATAGTCCACCAATAAAATAAAGTGCATCTTCGCTCAAGCCAGCATAGCCCGGACCTGCAAAAAGCGGTTTTCCTTTTTTCCACAAACTCATATGAACGTGCATTCCACTACCATTGTCTCCCTGGATTGGCTTCGGCATATAGGTAACTGTTTTATTCCATTTTTTAGCAGTGTTCTTCACGATATACTTAAACATTAAAAGTTGGTCGGCAGATTTAAGAAGAGGAGCAAAACGCAAATCAATTTCGCACTGGCCTCCGCTTGCAACTTCATGATGCTGAGCTTCAACATCAATACCACAATCAATTAAATTATTAACCATTGCATTTCGTAAATCCATTAAAGCGTCTGTCGGGGGAACCGGAAAATAACCTTCTTTGTATCTTGGCTTGTAACCAAGGTTTGGATTTTCCTCTCTGCCAGTATTCCATCTTCCTTCAATTGAATCCACAACATAAAAACTGCCGTTTGGTTTTGAATCGAATCTCACATCATCAAAAATGAAAAATTCTGCTTCGGGTCCGAAGTACACTGTATCAGCGATACCTGTTGATTTCAGATGAGCTTCAGCTTTCTGCGCTATGTTTCTTGGGCAACGGGAATATTTTTCTTTTGTTGCCGGTTCGTAAACATCACAGATTAAGCTAGCAGTTGGTGATTCTATGAATGGATCAAAAAATAAAGTTTCAGGATCAGGGATGATCAACATATCACTTTCATTAATTGCCTTCCAACCTCTTATTGATGAGCCGTCGAAACCATATCCATCAACAAATGAATCAGCATCGAACTGAGAAACAGGGACAGTAAAATGCTGCCACTGTCCGGGGAAGTCCATAAATTTTAAATCAACGAACTTAATTTTCTTCGTTTTGATAAAGCTCAAAACTTTATCAATTGCACTCGGGGATTTTGCCATAGTTTTCCTTTTTATTAATTAATTAATAAATATTAATTGCTGTGGTTTCTTTTAGTGTAGATAAGACATATGTAGTCTTTGTTCCGGTAACTCCGGGCCAGGTTTGAACTTCACTCAAAAGCTTTTCAAGTGATTCGGTGTTTTTAACCAGCACTTTCAATAGATGCGAACCTTCACCTAATACTGAATGACATTCGAGAATGTTCGGATGCTTGTCAACATGTTTTATCAAATCTTTGTAATGCTTGGATGAATCCATCATAACAAGAATAAAAGCAAGAATATCATAACCGAATGCCTGCTTGTTAACTTTTGTATAGTAACCTTCAATAATCTTGTTATCTTCAAGTTTCTTCAACCTTTCACTGACAGAAGGAACGGAAAGACCGACCTGCTCAGCAAGTTCGTTACGCTTTGTCCTTCCATTTTGCTGAAGAGAGGTTAAAATTTTTAAGTCCAGGTCATCCAACATTACAAACCTTAATTAATTAGGATTATATTAGTTTGTGCTTAGAAACATAAGGTTAAACAATATTTATTCCAAATATTTATTAGGACATATTACTATTCTTTCTAATTATAGTTGAGCCAGAATGAGAAAGTGTCTTATTTTTTTAGGCCGAAGGGAGTGAAGGGATTTTTATTTTTCTTTATCTCTTCAAAAAGTTGAAGGTTTTTAGGATGTCTTTCCTGTAACTTATGAAAGAGGTGGTACTGTACAGCTACATGATTAATTGACCGTACTTTGACTCCAAGCAGTTCAAGTCTGAATTGCAAATCTGAATCTTCACCAATTGAAGGAGCCTGGTAACGTTCATCAAATCCATTTACTTTAAGTATATCTTCTTTAAATAACGAAAAATTGCAACCGAGTATCCCACGATTTTTTTTATTTAGGTAATTCAATAAGAATTTACTTTTGAAATAAAATCCTTTCTCAACATCAATCGAATTTCCAAATAACCCATCAATTATCAACTTTAAAGAATGATTATCAAGAAAACCATTTAATACATTCTCTTCCGTTAACTGATTAGTGATTTTCTGAGATAGGTTTACTCGTCTTCCGGTTAGTAAAATATTATTCTTTGCGTTGTTAATATGTCCCTCGATAAAAGCTTTGTGAGGAACACAGTCACAGTCTATAAAAATAAGATAATTTGATTCAGATTCTAAAATTGCTTTATTTAGTATCTTATTTTTTCTGAATCCTTTATCTTCCTGCCAGATATGCTTTATGGGAAATGAATATTTGGATATAATTTTCTTTACTTCGTTGACTACTTCTTCGCCAGATCCATCATCAGCGATAATAAATTCAAAATTTTTTAATGATTGTCGTTCAAATCCGGCAAGCACAAGCTTGAGGTAATCAATCCTATTATAGAATGCACCTATTACGGTTGCTTCAGGCATTGGAGGAAGTTTCCTCGACAATCTTTTTTATAATTTTCTTCTTTTCAGATTTTCTGTCGTACGCTTTTTTGTCCTTTTCAATCTTCGGAGGTTTTTTAGGAACAGGAATGCGCTTTTTCTTCTTTTTTATCTTGATTTTAGTTTTTAGCATTATGTTGACTTTTCAGTATTAATTCGAGCATTCACAGCAGTTGCATAAGCCACAAATCCGTCTCAGCCGGACAGGTGCACAAATTATGGACTAATTAAAAAATCGCATAAATAAACGGTGCTAATGCAGAACCCTGAGTTAGAATAATCAATCCACCAAGTAACAAAAGTAAAATTAGAATTGGTGCGAGCCACCATTTTTTTCTTACTTTAAGAAAGTCCCAAAGTTCAGAGAGTATTGAAAGTTTGCTCATAACTATTTCCTAAAATTGTCTGTCGTAATCTATTTGTTTTTTATTAATGTTTGTACGCTTTTCCCAATATGTATTCACCGATTTATCAAATTTAAGAACCATAAACTTTTTACCAACAAGTTTTGCTAAAATTGCTATTGGTGTTAGTACAAAATAAAACAATATCGTTAATATCACTCTGGACATAATGAATCCCAGTATAATTGCCAGACTCATCCAGATTCGATTTAATGGTTTAAGAATCTTTGGGAACAAAGCACCAAATAAAATTAATGATCCACCGATAACAGCAAAGTAAATTGCTGATGGCTTTCCGAAATAAAATAGTACTAGACCAATTGCTAGAAGCACTCCACCGACGGTGATTCCAAACTTTCGTAAATCCTTTTTCGTTTCATTGATATGATTAAATTCTTCTCTAAGCATATTTAATCCAGTGCAAATTCCTTTTTCCAATCAACATCTTTTTCCAGCGGCTTCTGATCTTCTTTTGAAAGCAAATAATTGCCAAGAACCAGGTAATCGATATTCGTTCTCATGAAACATTTGTAAGCATCTTCAGGTGTGCAGACAATCGGCTCGCCTCTTACATTAAAAGAAGTGTTTATAATAACAGCACAGCTTGTGTCTTTTTCAAATTGCTCGATAAGTTTATGATATCTTGGATTTGTTTCCTTGTGAACTGTCTGGAGTCTTGCAGAATAATCAACGTGAGTTATTGCCGGAATATCCGAACGAACAACATTGAGCTTCTCAATTCCCCAAAGACTTTCTTCTTTGTCAGTCATCTTTATTCTTCGCTCTTTTCTTATATCAGCAACCAGGAGCATATATGGACTTTCTTTGTCTATTTCAAAATAATCACTCACTTTTTCAAAAAGTACGGAAGGTGCAAAAGGTCTGAAACCTTCTCTGAATTTTATTTTGATATTCATCGTTGCCTGCATTTTTGGTGAGCGTGCATCACCTATTATTGTGCGAGCGCCTAAAGCACGAGGCCCAAATTCCATCCGACCATCAAACCAGCCGATTACTTTTTCTTCAGAAATAAGTTTTGAAACAGTTTTAATCAGCTCATCTTCAACTAATTTCTTAGCAGGATAATTATGCTTTTTAACGAATGAGTCAATTTCATCATCCTTAAAATCGGGACCAAGATAGGAACCAGCTTGTGAATCTGTTTTAGCATCAGCGATTCGTGGATTTTCAAGATAGCAGTACCATCCAATAAGTGCAGCACCCAAAGCCCCGCCTGCATCTCCAGCCGCCGGTTGAATCCAGATATTTTCAAATGGACCTTCCCGTAACAGTTTTCCATTTGCAACGCAGTTCAAAGCAACCCCACCGGCAAGAGTTAGATTTTTAAGTCCTGTTTCATTATATACATGATTACCCATCTTTAAAACGATTTCTTCTGTCACATCCTGAAGAGAGCGAGCTAAGTCCATATCTTTCTGTGTCAGGTTTGTTTCAGGAACTCTTGGAGGTCCGCCAAAAAGTTTGTCGAACTTGCTATTGGTCATCGTCAAGCCCTGACAGTAATTGAAATAATCCATGTTCATTCTGAATGAACCATCATCTTTAACATCAATCAAGTGATCATAAATTAATTTTTTGTATTTCGGTTCACCGTAAGGTGCAAGACCCATCACTTTGTACTCGCCCGAGTTGACTTTAAATCCAGTATAATAAGTAAATGCAGAATAAAGAAGACCAAGCGAATGAGGAAACTTTATATCAGCCCAAAGCTCAACAGAATTGTCTTTGCCAATTCCGTAACTGCTTGTGGTCCACTCCCCAACTCCATCCATCGTTAAAATGGCGGCTTCTTTAAACGGTGAAGGGAAAAAAGCAGATGCGGCATGGGATTCGTGATGTTCCGGAAATATAATTTTCCCTTCGTAACCGAGTTCTTTCTTAATCAGCTCCTTCATCCATAATTTCTCTTTAATCCATAGAGGCATTGCTTTTATGAATGACTTAATACCAATAGGAGCAAAAGTTAGATATGTTTCCAGCAAGCGCTCGAATTTTAGGAAGGGCTTATCGTAAAAAGCAACAAGATCTAGATCACTTGCCTTAATACCAGCATAGTCAAGACAGAATTTAATTGCACCATTGGGAAATCGATGATCGTGTTTCTTCCGGGAGAATCGTTCTTCTTGAGCTGCAGCTAGAATCTTACCATCTTTAACAATGCAGGCTGCACTATCGTGGTAGTAAGCTGATATACCGAGTATGTAAATATTTTTCTGGTTCAAAAAATTATTTTTGCTTTTTGATTTAATTAGGGTGTTAGATTTACCTGTCCCTGCCAAGGTTTAACCCAAAGGTAATTTGGGGCCGTCATTGGAACTGCCAGCAGCCTTCCTCCAAAACCGAAATAGCGATAAACTACTGTGGTTGTATTTAATACTTCAATTGAGTTTAATGCAGACTCATTAACATCAACACCATACTTATTAGCTAATTCAACTGACTTGTTAATAAGAGCATCACTATACTTTTTATGTCTGAGTTCTACTTTAATCTTTTCTTTTTCTTTCTCAAAATTATCAAAAGAAAAACTCGTGCTCTCCTTTTTTTCAATTAATTCAAATAAAGAATAGCCTTCTTCAACACTTATTGGACCATACATATCACCAATATTCATTAAAGCAGCTTTACAACCTATCTCACTGTGCTCGTTTACCGGAAAAAATCCCAGTTCACCATTATTATTTTTTGCTTCTTCTCTAATGGTATATTTGATTGCAAGTTCTCTGAAATCTTTTCCAGCATTCAATTCATCAAGCACAGTTCTAATAACATCAAGGTCTTCAGTTAAAACCTCAATAATTTTTACTTCGATTACAGAAGTAGTGTCCCTGTTCTTTTCCAGAAAATATTCATAAGCTTCTTCATCTGTTATTTTAATGCTTTCTGAAAATTCTTTTCGTAATGTCTCGGTTAAATAATATGCCCGCCATATTTTAAGATAACGTTGAACATCAGGTAAATTTTGTAATCCTCTTTTATATCCTTCACGAGAAAGGAGCTCATGTTCAATAAATATTTTAACAGCATAATTCAATCTGCCCTTTATGTGATAAGTCTCGAGTGAATCAAAATAAAATTTTTCAATTGAAAGCTCTTGCAAAAAATCATTTATTGTCGCCGGCTGATCATTCAGTTTTATAAACTCGGTATCCAGTAATTCCGGGCCTAGTTCAATTTCAATTTTATATAAGTCTTCTGGTACAATATAAACTCTATCTCCTGCAGGAATTTTTTCTTTTTCGCTCCTCGTCTTCAAAGTCTCCTCAACCAGATCAGATATTTGTAGAAATAATTCCTTGTTCGTTTCTGCAACCGCATCATTAAAGAATCTGGAATAAAAATCTTTATAAAGACTATCAGTAATTGTTTTTTCCGCAACTTTCAGAACATACTTTTGCTGTTCTTCAGCCTGCTGCACATTTTCAATTACCTTTTGTTCATTGGATAGCAGTCTGAATATATACCATCCATTCGGAGCTTTAATCGGTCTCGTAAATTCTCCAGGCTTAAGGTTGTATAAAATATCCTCAACGTTTTTATCCATCTGTCCATAACTTACCACATAAGGATTCTCCTGCAGACTGCTTTCAGGTCGTTTAAGGAAAATAGAATAGAATTCTGCTCCATCGCCAAGCTGCTTAAAAATATTATTGATCTCAGTTTCATCCTCAGAGAAGATATAATTCAAATTAAGTAACAAACTATTCCTTCGAAATGCTTCAATTAGAGATTCATCTGATAATTTTACTTTACTCAGAATTTCCTGCCTGTAAAGTGCATCGCGGACATAC
>CAZLJI010000101.1:0-7849 GCA_964559565.1 uncultured Ignavibacteriaceae bacterium
TTAAAATCGGGATAACTAATTCTTTCGCTTCATTTTCACCACCGGTGAATGTTCTCATATTTTCGGGAATGTGTCCGTAATCGCTGAATGCATCGAGTTTCATCGATCTATCCGGCAGAATACGTACGATAGTCAGACTGCAATTTGTTATACTCATTTGAAGCCAGGACATTGAATCAACATTCAAAACTTTTGTAACAAAATATCTGATAACATTTCCGTGACAAACAATTAAATCGTGTCTGTCATTTTCATCCGGCGAGGGAATAAAATATTTATTAAATGCTTGTTCGATATTGGTGACGCAAAGCTCTTTCTCTGTGGTATCAACGCCCGCCATAATATCTGCTCTCCAGGTTGGAGGAGTGCATTCACGAATTAAGTCTGACTGTTGAAGTTTGAGTTTGGGAAAATCCTGATTGATAATCATTGCGGTTTCTCTTGCACGCGTCATTGTACTGCTTGTTAATGAGGTAAACTCAACAGGCATTCCTTTTAATCTTGTAGAGACTAATCTCGCCTGAGCAATTCCCAGCGGAGTAAGTTTTTTTTCAATATCAGAATCAGTTGTATCTGCCTGATTATACTCTCCATGACGAATGAGATAAATTGTTCTCGTCCCGGTTTTAATGTCACCTTGGGAATACGAAACTGTTGATAGAACAAGAAACAGTAAAAAAAATATTATTGGCTTCACAAAAATCCAATCTGAATAATGATAGAAAATGTTCACATTAAAATATCGATTTAAACCACTCCTATTACTAACATCACTAAAAAAATGTTTAGCGAAAAAATTACCAGGTAAAATATTAGAAGGACTTTGATTATTTTTATATTAATTGATTAAAAGAAAATATTTTGATGGCAGAATAGTTGAGCGTAACTAAACATATTTGATAATTAAATAACAATAAATTTTAAGGAGAGATATATGAAAAAGTCAGTTATATTTTTCATGGTGATATTATTTTCTCTTTCGTTTAATATCTATTCGCAGATATCACTTCAAGTTGGCGGCGGACTTGGTTACATTTCACCAACCGGAGATTATGGTGGGTCTACAGTAGATTTTTACGACGGGACAAAATATGGAATGAGCAGCGGTTTCAACTATCATGCAAAAGCACGAGTTGGTCTATTAGGATTAAACTTATTTGGAATAATTGAATATTCAACAGTAAGCGGCGATGGAGAAAGTGAACCCGGACAGGGAGAAGTTGAAAATTCACACAGTATCTTTTCCATAAAAGCTGGACCTGAATTTAACCTTTCACCGCCGTTATCACCAGTGGGTTTTTACATTGATGGATTTATTTCTGTAAACACGTTTAGTGGCACAGTTAAGTTTCAGGGTGTTTCGCAAGTGTCCTCTGGTGAGTACGATTTAGAGTCGGCAACAAGATTTGGAGTTGGTGCTGGTGGTGGGGTGGTGTTAGATCTTATCCCGATAGTTACTTTTGATGTTGGAGTCCACTATAATCTATACAATGTATTTGGACAAACGTACACCGGTACGACGACTAATCCGAAAAGGCTTGATGCATATACTTCTCTAAACGATGATAAAGATCCATTCTTTGGAACCGATGAAGATATTTATATAATTGAAAACACACGGGCAATTAATGCGTGGCAGTTTACTTTAACTGCAATGATTGGGATTTAATTTACCGACTACCAATTCATTCGCTCTTTGAGCGAAGTGATATGTGCCAGGTGATGGTTTCCGTGCCATGCGTAGTGGCAGATTGTCTCATTCAGCTTTTTCATACCTGATTCAGGATGAAGGAACTCTCTGTTTAGTTCTTTTTCGCTAAGTTGTTTTAGCAAATCTGTCCATCTTTTGTGGAGAGACTTAATCAGATCCAGAGAAATATTAATCTCCACCACTTTTGAATCAGGAAGTTCTGCCCAGAGTTTTTCGTCGTAAGGTTTGATCATTGGTTTATCTTCTGTCAGCGCAAGTTTAAAGCGAATGTAAGAATTCATATGGCTGTCAGCAATATGATGAACCACTTGCTGAACAGTCCAACCTTCAGGACGATATGGAGTCTGCAGTTGGTTCAAGCTTAATCCGTTCACAGCTCCAGACAATTTCTCCGGAAGCATTTCAATCTCTTTAATCCAATTCTTGATTGAAGTTTTATTGATATTATCTTCAACTTGATATCGCCCGATGGGATATTTTAATTTTTCAATGTCCATGTAGCCTCCATGTAATTTTATCTATTGATAAATTACTCTTTTTGTTCAGACATTTCAAAATCTTCAGGATTATAATGTTGAGATTTTAATATTTCAGAAATCCTTTCCATCGTTAAATCGGAAAGCGAAGGAGTACGGCTTAAAATCCATCCGTATTTTCTGCTTGGTGTTCCAATCACAGCCCATTGATAATTTTCATCCAGCCCAATTATCCAGTAATCACCCCAGAATGGACGGATGCCAAGAAAGCTAACAAAGCTTACTTCAAGCTTGGAATTAGTTTTTTTATCAACAACTTTTGCCAATCCTTCCGCAACATCAAGACTACCCTCTTCATCGTAACAACTATTTATAACGATTATGTCTCCATCTTCATCAATCTTATATTCGGCTGTAGTTCCATAAGCACAATGATCCTGAAATGAATTTGGAATTTTTGCGATCTCATACCAAAGACCAACATATCTGTTAATATCAACCTGTTCAACAGTGGTCAGTGGTGGAAGGTCTTTGTTTTGAGGGGAAGCACAGGAAATTAAAAAGACAATTGAGAAACGTACAATGGTGACAAGATAATTATTCATTGCAAACCCTTTAATTTTTATTTGTTATAAAATAATAAACCGAACCTCCCGAAGGAAATTGGGTCTATCAAGTCAACTATTTTAATACATTCAGTTTATAAACATCAGTTCATTGGAACTTCAATAAATAATATCTTTGAATTCTCGTTAGCTGTAATCGAAAACTCATCAGTTTCCCAGATTCCAATTCCATCTCGTTTATTAAAAGTTTCATCAGCAACTGAAATATTCCCTTCAATTAAAAAAACATAAACTCCATTTCCTTTTGTGTGGATTTTATAGATAATAGATTTGTCGTTTTCAAGATCGGTCAAGGACAGATACGCATCCTGATTAAGCCAGAGGTTTCCATCTTTTTTCTTCGGAGTGACAATGTATTGAAGCTTGTTCTTTCTTTCCTCCGAATCAAAAAATATCTGATCATATCTTGGCTTGTGTCCTTTATTGTCAGGAAATATCCAAAGCTGTAATAGCTTTGTTGTGCCATCAGTGAGATGATTAAATTCTGAATGCTGAATGCCGGTTCCCGCAGACATAATCTGGATCTCATCCGGATAAATAACTCCCTCACCACCTGAACTGTCTTTATGAGCAACTCCACCTTCCAAAGGAATGGTTACAATTTCCATATCGTTATGCGGGTGAGTTCCAAAACCCTGTCCGCCTTCTATTTCATCATCATTTAAAACTCTGAGCATACCGAAGTTAACTCGCTTCGGATCATAGTAATTGCTGAAGCTGAATGTATGATACGTTTTCAGCCAGCCGTAATCAAAATGTCCCCTCGTATCTGCTTTGTGAACAATCGTTTTCATCTTTACACCTTTCTATTGTGAACATAATCGAGTAATTAAAAATTGTATGTAGATAAGATATTTATTTGATTTGTTCGATTCGTAACCAAAATTTCATGTGTTTAGAATCACTCAATGTCTTTTATAAATGTAACCAATCTTCCGGCTTCCTCGAAACCAACGCTTGTATGAAAATCGTAACTTAATTTATTATCAATGTATGCATCCGAGCCAACCTGTTTACATCCTTTTTCCTTCAGCCATTTTTCTCCTTCGAGAAGAAGCTGTTTCGCAATCCCGAGTTTCCTGTATTCGGGTTTAACATATATTCCCTCAACATACCCGGTAGAATTTGATGTTGAACCCTCCACATAATCACGCCTGACAGATAAAAAGATGAAACCTGCTATCACCTCATCATCGGAGAATAATAAAATTTTAAACTTTTCAGAATTCAATGCGCCAAGGAATATTTCTTTCAGATCGCTGTCATCATAATCGATTCCCCATAAATCCAGCGCCATTGTAAGAAAATCGTTCAAATGCTCACTTTTTGCTTTAAATATTTTATTCATAAATAAGATTAGTTACGCAGCGAGCTCTCTATTATATTTATTTCTGTACTGGATTGGTGATAATCCGGTGATCTTTTTAAATGTTGTTCGGAAAGCTTTATTATCAGAATAGCCGACTTCGTACATAACTTCATTTATATTTTTTCTTGCAGATTCCAGGTTTTTTTTAGCCGCTTCTATTTTGACTCGTTGCATATACTCAATTACAGTATTTGCTGTTGCCTTCTTAAATCTCCGCTCCAGGTTTCTTCTGCCAAGTGCAAACATTGTGGCAAGCTGATCAACGGTTATTTTTCCCTGATAGTTTACCTCTATGAACTCTTGTATTTTTTTAATCTGATCATCAGTGTGTTCTTTTTGTCCGGTAAATATTATAAAAGGTGATTGAGTTTGTCGTTCTATTTCAATTGCAAAAATTTTAGATGAAAGAATAGCCATCTCACGGTCAGCATACTTCTCAATAAGATATAGAATAAGGTTAAGGTAAGAATAAGCGGCGCCACTTGTGTAAATTCCTGCTTCCGCTGTCATCACTTTATCATCAACGAGGTTAACATCAGGATACATTTTTCTGAAATCATTTAGGTGCAGCCAATGAGTTGCACATTTTTTACCCTTTAACAAACCTGTGGAGGCAAGAAGAAATGCTCCTGTGCACAAGCTGGCTACTTCCGCACCATTCTTGTATTGCTGAACAATCCAGGGAATAAGTTCCTGATTTTGTTCGACACCTTTTTTTACATCAGTGTGGAGAGCCGGTATTATTATTAAATCTGTTTTATAAACATCCTGTATAAGAACTTCAGGATGAATACTGAATAAATCATTTTTGACCCGGCTATTCTTTCTAAGTCCAACAAGCTGGATTTTGAATAGTGGCTGCTTTCCAGCATTTGTCAAAGCTCTATTCACTTCCGAGAAAATATGATATGTTCCCTCAACATTGCTCAGACTTATATCCCCAACTGGAATTATTAAAGAAATGTGCTTCATAGGTTATCCATTTAATGATTTTTAATTATTTAATACTCATTATAAATAAATTACTGTGTCGCAATCAACCCCAAAGAATGACGTATTTAACCTCTTTTATTTACATTTGACGATATTATCTTTGCCGGTAATTAATTAATAATTGGCAATACTTGTTTACACTTTCAGATGAGAAATAACTATTGCTGATTCTAATAAAAGGAGGTTCGGATGGCAAAGCAAATTTTTATTAATCTGCCCGTTAAAGATCTTACAAAATCAGTTTCGTTCTTCAAGAAACTTGGCTTCAAGTTCAATCCGCAATTCACTGATGATAAAGCTGCGTGTATGATTATTGGGGAAAATATATACTCAATGCTTTTGCTTGAAAAATTTTTTAAATCATTTACGAAGAAAAAGGTTGCCGATGCAAAAAAGACAACAGAAGTTTTGATAGCCATTGATGTAAAGAGCAGAAAGGATGTTGACAAGATGATTAAGAAAGCAATTGCAGCAGGGGGTTCACTCTATAACAAACCACAGGATCATGGCTGGATGTACGGTCATAGCCTTGCCGATCTTGATGGACATCAGTGGGAAATTCTTTATATGGATGAAAGTAAAATGCCAGTGAACTAATTATTTTATTATCCAATCATTTCAACACTAAGGAGGTTAAAATGAAATCAATCAATCCCTATTTAAACTTTCCCGGAAACACCGAAGAAGCATTTAATTTCTATAAAAAAATTTTTGGCGGTGATTTTTTGGGAGGAATAAATCGTTTCAAAGATGCACCGGGCACGGAAAATCTGAGTGCTTCTGATAAAGAAAAAGTAATGCATATTGGTTTACCAATGGGTAGCAGTAATTTTATGATGGCAACAGATGCTATCGAATCGATGGGACACAAAGTAACATTCGGAAATAACTTTTATATCGCAATAGATGCAGAAAGTAAAGCAGAGGCAGACAAACTTTTCAAAGGATTATCTGAAGATGGTAAAGTTGAAATGCCAATGGCTGACCAGTTTTGGGGAGATTATTTTGGTTCATTGGCTGATAAGTTCGGTGTTCGCTGGATGGTAATATATTCTCCATCTAAAGAAAACAAATAAGTATATGAAGGTTATTTGAATGAGAAAACTAAAACTTCAAATGCAGATGTCACTCGACGGATTTGTTTCCACAGGTCCAAACGATGAGCAGAAATGGGTTACCTGGGCTCTAAAAGATATTTATCAGCATGTAATGGATTTACTTAATTCTATCGATACAATTATTATCGGTAGAAAGTTGGCTGTTGATTATATTCCATTTTGGCAGGGGGTTGCAGCAGATCCTGGACACGAAATGTTCGGGTTTGCCGAAAAAATTGTTGTAGCTAAAAAACTTTTATTTACAAAAACCATTGATAAATCTGTCTGGGAAAATACTGAACTTGCAAAAGGAGAACTGAGGGAGGAAATAAAAAAATTAAAAAGTCAGGAAGGAAAAGATATTATTGTTTATGGGGGAACTTCATTTGTAGCTTCATTAATGAAAGCTGGACTAATAGACGAGTATCATTTCTTCATTAATCCTGTGGCAATCGGTAAAGGTGAGTCGGTTTTCAGTCATCTCGATGAATTCAAAAGTCTGAGACTTAAAAAAGAAGCTATTACTTATCCTTCGGGAATTGTGTTACATATCTATGAAAATAATTACTAGTAGAATTAAGAGGTTTGAATGAGAAAATTAAAATTGCAAGTCCAGATGTCTGTTGATGGTTATGTTGGAGGACCAAACGGTGAGCTCGATTGGATGACATGGAGCTGGGGCGATGATATTAAAAAATACGTTGGCCATTTAACAGATTCAGTTGATACAATTCTGTTGGGCAGAAAGATGACTGATGGTTTTATTTCGCACTGGTTGAATGTCGCGAAAAATCCAAACGATTCCGAATATTCAACTGCAAAAAAATTTATTGATTATCCGAAAGTTGTATTCACAAAAACTATAAATGATCATAGTTGGATAAATACAACTCTTGCCAAAGGAGATTTGACAAGGGAAGTGAACAAACTGAAGGAAAAAGATGGGAAAGCAATGATTGTATATGGGGGAGCTTCTTTCGTTTCTTCTCTTGTTCAAAATAATCTGATAGACGAATATCATCTTTTTGTTAATCCTTCAGTCATTGGAAAAGGATTACGGATTTTTGATCAGTTGAAGGAAACAGTAAACTTAAAATTGATTGAAAGCACAGCATTCAACTGCGGTATCGTAATAAATAAATACGAACCTGTTTAAAGTTGAAAAAATTAAAAAGTAATTAGGGATAAGTAATATGCAAAAGATAACCCCATTCCTTTGGTTTGATAGCCAGGCAGAAGAAGCTGTAAAATTTTATACATCATTATTCAAAAATTCAACAGCCGGAAAAACAACTCGTTATGATGAAGCCGGGGCCGCCGCAACGGGAAGAAAAGCAGGATCTGTAATGACTATTGATTTCCACCTTGATGGATTGGAATTCGTAGCTATAAATGCGGGACCAATTTTCAAATTTAATCCTTCCATTTCATTTTTTATAATTTCGAAAGATGAATCGGAAATAGAGCGGCTATGGAATAAATTTTCAGATGGCGGAAAAGTTTTAATGGCATTAGATAAATACGATTGGAGTAAAAAATATGGCTGGGTTGAAGATAAGTTCGGATTATCCTGGCAA
>CAZLJI010000102.1:0-7809 GCA_964559565.1 uncultured Ignavibacteriaceae bacterium
GTTTGAGCGTTCACAGGATTATCAATTATGTGGATAACAAAGTTCTCACCGAAATTCCATTGATCCAGATTGCTTGGTATACTGTCCCAGTTTACACTGTTTGCAACAGAATATAAAGTGTCAGAAATAAGACTATCGGGAGCCGTGTACAGGAAGTTCCAAAAAACTGTATCGTCGATGAATTGATTTGGGGAAGTATGAGTCAGTTCTCCAAATAAAACCTGAGTCAATGTATCAACAGGATCGAGAGTACCAAGATAACTTGCAATATTAAAGCCACCAGCTACAGCTGGACCTCCTGTCATCAACAATTTGTATTGAGCAGTCTGACTTATAATCAAAGAATCAGGACCCTCAATCCATACATTTACAGAGTCGCTTTGAGAAAAATCGTGACAGATACATCCAATCCCGCCGTCTCTTAAAGTCATACCTACAATCCCATGCATATACTCAATATTTGCATAAGCGATGAAAGAAAGAAAAGCTATTGCCAGCAGTAAATTTATTTTCATTGTTTATCTCCTGAATAAAAAAGTCCCGATAACCGGGACTTCAGTTTAAATAAAAGTTGACTTATCATCAACTTTAAAGTATCATCTTAATAATAACATCTTCTTCGCTGATTTAAAGTTTGCACCGTTTGACCCTTTAGCTTCTAAAGTATAAATGTATGCACCGCTCGATAAATCTCTTGCATTAAACTCAACATTGTGATTACCTACTTGAAATTCACCTTCAGTTATTTGGGCGACTTCCTGCCCGAGCATATTGAACAGTCTGATCGTCACATTGGACTCAACTGGTAATGAAAATGATATAATGGTTGAAGGATTAAAAGGGTTGGGATGATTCTGATTTAGTGTAAACGAATTTGGAACTGAACCAGTCACTTCAACTGAATTATAAATTGTTGATGTTCCATCAAAATCAATTTGCTTGAGTCTGTAATATTGAACTCCAGCTTGAACATCAGAAATTCTGAATGAATAAGATTTCATCTCAGTTGTTGTACCAAAACCGGGCACAAAACCAATCTTTGTGAAATTTTCATTGTCTATACTGTAATCTATTTCAAAACCCTGATTGTTTAATTCGGTTGCTGTCGTCCAATTCAAAACAACATCTCTATCAATCAATTGTGCATTGAAAGACGCAAGCTCAACAGGAATGAAGAACTGAGAATCTAATTTATAAAATCCATTTCCTTGTGCAGCAAATTGATTCATCGAATCAACTATAGCAAATTGATAATTAGTTGAGCTAATTGGAATTTGTGTCCAGGTTTGTCCTCCATTTTTACTTCTCCATGAGGTACCGCAAGAATAGCATCCGGTAATGACAACATTTCCATCTGTCGGCTGAACATGAACACCCCACATGCTTTGAGTGAAACCGGGTTGAAGCGTCCAAGTTGCACCATAATCAGTTGATTTGAGCAAGCCGTTTCCGCCACTCCATTTAGTTGCCCAGGCAATACCAGGATTCGTGTAGTCAACAGCAACAGTGGGTATTTCTCCAGATGTGAAATACGTTTGTGACCAGGTTAATCCGTAATTGGTGCTTCTAAAAATTCCAGTACCGTTGTCGCCAATCAAAATAATGCTTGTGTCTGGAAAAACTTCTATATCGCATGGTGCTGATGCTGGACCAAAATTACTAGAGATAGTCGTCCAAGTACTTCCAAAGTCAGTAGATTTTTTAAAATTAGTATTTACCATTACATAAAGATGATTTGGATTTGAAGGGTCTTGTGTAACAGGGATGCCAAAGTATGACATCTGACCTTCATTTAGAGTTTGAGTCCAGGTAGCTCCGTCATCTGTAGTTTTATAAATTTTATCATTGGGAGAAGATTCTATTGCAACAATAAAAGTTCCGGGATTAAAATCATCAAGAATAATCGCCTTTACATCAGAGGAACCCGGAACTGGCATACCTGCTACCGCGAATGTTTCACCTTTATCTGTGCTTTTGTAAATCGTAGCTACTGAGCCGTAATACACAAGGTTTGGATTTAAGTTGTTATAGTCAATGGGACCGCCAAGGCTGCTTCCAGATCTTTTCAGTAACCACTGATATGCAGGTTGTGCGTCTGTCATAGAAAGGAATATCACAAAGGAAAAGATTAAAGTTGCCAAATATTTCATTATTACTCCGTTTATTAGAAATTGGGTAAGTGTTGAAAAGAATTGCGCCGAAATTAAGCATTAGTTGATAAAAAACAAATATTTTTTGTTAGCACAAAATGTTCCTCATAAAAATTATTTTCATTGAATAGAGCCGTTAAAAGAAACTTATTAGTCTTTTGAGTGTTTAATTAGTAAAAGTATATTTGTATTACATCATATCACAATTAAGGAAAGAGATTTAAGCCGATGAATTTAGATGTATTAGTTTTCGCTGCTCACCCTGATGATGCAGAGCTTTCAATGGGAGGAACAATTGCCCGTTTCACTTCTCAAGGTTTGAAAGTTGGAGTTGCGGATTTAACAAAAGCAGAGTTGAGTACTAGAGGAAATGTGATAACCAGAGCGAAGGAAACTGCGACTGCATCAAAAGTACTTAAATTAAAAGTTCGTGAAAATCTTGGAATAAAAGATGGCGGTGTATCTTCATCACAAGATAATTTAACGAGACTAATTACATTAATTAGAAAATATAAACCCTCGATAGTATTCGCTCCGTATTTTAATGACCGTCATCCCGATCATATTGATGCAAGCATCTTGGTTAAACGGGCGGTCTTTAGTTCTGGTCTGGAAAAATTTAAAACTACAATTTCAGGTAAGCCACAGATTCAATACAGACCTAAAAAGATTTTTTATTATATGCAGACTTATCTTTTCGAGCCTTCTTTTATCGTTGATATATCAGAACATTTTCAAACCAAAATGAAATCGGTTAATGCGTTTCAGAGTCAGTTCCATAATCCTGTAGCAAAAAAGGATGACACGTTTATTAGTAAGCCTGAATTTCTGGATTACGTTAAAGCCCGGGCAGAATTTTATGGATTCCAGATAAGAAAAAAATTTGGTGAGCCATTCTATTGCGAAGAGAATATCGAATACGATTTTTCAGACTTACTTTAATAGAGATTAATTAATCTATTCTAATAGAAATTCAATCAAACTAAGAAACTAAGAGGTTTTAAATGATACTTAAAGATAAGGTGATTAAAGAACTGGAGTCACAAGGAATTAGAAATATCCGTGAAGTATTTTATAATTACGGTACTCCTGCATTGTACGAACAGGTAGTAAGAAGAAGAGAAGGACTTCTTGCTCACCTGGGACCAATTGTTGTGAGAACAGGTTATCACACCGGAAGAAGTCCGAATGATAAATTTATTGTTAAAGAACCAGCGAGTGATAAGAATATCTGGTGGGGCAAAGTTAATAAATCGATGACTGAAGAAGATTTCAATAGACTCTTTGCAAAGATGATGGCTTATATTCAAGGTAAAGATCTTTATGTAGAAGACTGTTTTGTATGTGCCGATGAACGTTACCGTGTCCCGATCCGAGTTATAGCAGAAAGCGCCTGGCATAATCTTTTTGCAAGAAATATGTTCAGAAGATATAATAGTCCTTCAGAGCTTGAAAAACATAAGACTCAATTTACTGTAATTCAAATGCCGAACTTTCATGCATTCCCGCAATCTGATAGTACGAACTCAGAAGTTTTTATCATCATTAACTTTGAAAAAAGAATCGTACTTATTGGAGGTACCAGTTATGCAGGTGAAATTAAAAAATCCATTTTCACTATTCTTAATTATCTGATGCCTATGAAGAATGTCATGTCAATGCACTGTTCTGCAAATCTTGGTGAACGAGGTGATGTTGCTTTATTCTTCGGTTTATCCGGCACTGGAAAAACTACTTTATCTGCTGACCCAAATAGAAAATTAATTGGTGATGATGAACACGGCTGGAGTGAAGAAGGAGTATTTAATTACGAAGGAGGGTGTTATGCTAAAGTTATCCGTCTTTCTGAAGAAGCTGAACCTGATATTTATGAAACGACTAGAAAATTTGGTACTATTTTAGAGAACGTGCAGATAGATTCTCAATCCAGAAGAATTGATTTAAATGATGATACATTTACTGAGAACACACGCGCAGCTTATCCACTAACTCATATCAAAAATATTGTTGAAGAAGGAAAAGCTGGCCATCCGGAAAATATTGTAATGCTTACTGCTGATGCGTTTGGTGTATTACCTCCAATCTCAAAACTTACCACTGAGCAGGCAATGTATCACTTCATTTCTGGTTATACTGCAAAAGTAGCCGGAACAGAAAAAGGTGTAACTGAACCAAAAGCAACTTTCAGCACCTGCTTTGGTGCACCGTTTATGGTTTGGCATCCCACGGTATATGCAAAGCTACTCGGCGAGAAAATCAAGAAACATAAAGTTAAGTGCTGGCTTGTGAATACTGGCTGGACAGGTGGACCTTATGGTGTTGGCAACAGAATGAAAATTCAATATACACGTGCTATGTTGAATGCTGCTCTCAATGGCAAGCTAGATAATGTTCAATACGAAACAGATCCTATTTTCAATCTTCAAGTGCCAAAAAGCTGCGAGGGTGTTCCATCAGAAGTTTTGAATCCAAGAAACACTTGGAAGGACAAGAAAGCCTACGATGAAATGGCAATAAAACTTGCAGGTATGTTTGTCAACAATTTCAAAGAGTATGAAGCCGAAACAGAAAAAGAGATAGTTGCAGCAGGACCCAAACTTGATTAAAATTATTTTTTGAATAATAGCCGTTAATAAATTCTAAGGAGATAATATTTTGAAAAAAATTCTAATTGCTCTCATAGTAATTTTAATTGGAATACAATTTATTTCGGTTGACAGAAAAAATCCGTCAGTAACTATGGATATAAATGCACCAGATAATATTTCTTCAATATTAAGAGCATCATGTTATGATTGTCACTCAAATGAAACAGTCTGGCCTTGGTATTCAAAAATTGCACCGGTTTCATTTCTAGTGGCTGGTGATGTGAAGGAAGGAAGAAAGCATCTCAATTTTTCTGAATGGGATAAATATGAAGCAGGTAAAAGAGAAAAAATTCTGGAAGAAATCGTAGAAGAAATTGAAAAAGAGGCAATGCCGCTTACAAGTTATACTTTTACTCATCCTAATGCAAAATTGGATCCCTACAGAATTAATTTAATTAAGGATTGGATTAAGTCAGGAGGTAGTGAGGGAAAATCCCTGAGGTATGAAAAGTAGAATGAAAAAAAATAATTGGATTTTAGTGACGTTTTGAAGTATTTTTTTTACTGCTTCTTGATTATTGCTAATAACTAAATCTTCTTTTAATTTCACACGCAAGTCTTTTTGAGTTAGCCACTCGGCTGGGAATCCTTTATCAGGTATAAAAAAGTAATACAACAACTTTGGAGATATTTTTATGGCAGAACACAAACTTTCAGGCGAAGTTTATTATCCTTCAGAAAAAATAATTAATAGTGCACACGCAAAATGCCAGCAGCTCTACGAATCTGCCGAAAAAGATTATTTAGCCTTCTGGGAAAAGGAAGCGAGCGAACTTCATTGGTTCCAAAAGTGGGATAAAGTTCTTG
Organism: uncultured Ignavibacteriaceae bacterium; assembly: GCA_964559565.1. Classification (GTDB taxonomy): domain Bacteria; phylum Bacteroidota; class Ignavibacteria; order Ignavibacteriales; family Ignavibacteriaceae; genus IGN2. Next base: position 5,606 of record CAZLJI010000102.1, read on the forward strand.
ATGACTCGAAAAAGCCTTTCTACAAATGGTTTGTTAATGGGAAGACAAACATTGCCTATAACTGTCTTGATGTTCATTGTGAAACTTCCAGAAGAAATAAAGTCGCTTTAATATGGGAAGGTGAAAATGGAGATTTCAGATCTCTCTCATATTTTGCACTTAGAAGAGAAACCTGCCGTTTTGCGAATGTATTGCGCAGTCTTGGTGTTAAAAAAGGGGACAGAGTTACAATTTATATGGGAAGAATTCCAGAAATCGTAACCGCGATGCTTGCCTGTGCAAGAATAGGTGCTATTCATTCAGTTGTTTACGGTGGTTTTTCTGTTGAGGCACTTCATGAAAGATTAGAAGATAGCCAATCCAAAGTTCTCATTGTTGCTGATGGTGCTTATCAAAGAGGAAAAATTGTCGAATTAAAAAAGATTGCTGATGAGGCACTTCAGCGTGCAGCTACAGTTGAAAGTGTTCTGGTTGTCAAAAGAACCGGTCAGGAAATTAATATGGAATTCGGTAGAGACATGTGGTATCACGAATTAATGTCATTGCCAATTGCAGGAAACTCTTGTGACATTGAAGTGATGGATGCAGAAGATCCGCTTTATATGCTTTACACTTCTGGTACAACTGGAAAACCGAAAGCAATTATGCATACACACGGCGGTTATATGGTTGGAACTTATACATCTTTGAAATACGTATTTGATATTCATGAAGAAGATAGATTCTGGTGTGCTGCTGATCCTGGTTGGGTAACCGGACACAGTTATATCGTTTATGGACCTTTCTTAAATGGAGCTACATCTTTTATGTATGAAGGAGCTCCGACCTATCCATATCCAAGCCGTTGGTGGGGAATGATCGAGAAGTATGGAATTAATATTCTCTACACTGCACCAACCGCAATAAGAGGTTTTATGAGATTTGGCGATGCATGGGTTAAACGACACAATCTTTCTTCCTTACGACTTTTAGGAAGTGTTGGTGAACCAATTAATCCCGAAGCTTGGAGATGGTATCACAAAGTTATTGGAGGTGAACGATGTCCTGTAATGGATACCTGGTGGCAAACTGAAACGGGAATGTTTATGATTTCTCCGATGCCTTGCACACCACTTAAACCTGGATCTGGCACAAAACCATTCCCGGGATTGAAAATGGACATTGTTGATGAAGAAGGAAAACCGGTTCAAGATAATGAAGAAGGTTTCCTTGTAATAAAAAATCCGTGGCCTGCAATGCTAAGAACAATATGGAATGATCCGGACAGATATGTGCAGCAGTATTGGAGTCGCTTTCCCGGAATGTATATGACAGGAGATTCTGCAAGAAGAGATGAGGACGGCTATTACTGGATTATCGGAAGAGTTGATGACGTTATTAAAGTTTCAGGTTACCGATTAGGTACTGCAGAAATTGAAAGTGCTTTAGTGAGCCATCAAGCGGTAGCAGAAGCTGCGGCAATCGGACTTCCACACGAAATTAAAGGACATGCAATTCATACTTTTGTGATTCTGAAAACAGGTTATCAAAAAAGTGATAAACTCATCGAAGAGCTAAGACAGCACGTCGGGCATGAAGTCGGACCAATTGCAAAGCCGGAACATATCGAAATAGTTGATTCACTTCCCAAAACCAGGAGCGGAAAAATTATGCGAAGAGTATTAAAAGCACGTGCTTTGGGAATCGATCCCGGAAATCTTTCTACTTTGGAGGAATAAACAGAACTTTTTTAATCTAAAAACTGTTTGTAAGTGTGTTGTCTAAATCACGTCCAATTTGTTTTAGTAATGCACTTAATTAAGTTTTCTCTTCAAATTTCAATTTATTGGTATGGATTCAAAAAACGCAGATCTTTCTTCATTGAGGATTGATCGTTCAGAAAATAATAACAGCAAAAGCAAGTCGAAGTACTTTTTTTATGCTATTGCAGCAATAATTATTGCAGCAGCAGGATATTTTATTCTCAAATCATTTTCAAGCTCCGCTCTTGAAGTAAAATTGACTACCGTCATCAAACAAACACCCGGCAGATCAAATGCAGTTTTAACTGCAAGCGGATATATTGTTGCTCAAAGAAAAGCTTCCGTTAGTTCGAAAGGCACAGGCATATTAGTTTATCTGGGTGTTGTTGAAGGTGACAAAGTAAAGCAGGGACAAATTATAGCACGGCTTGATGACAGGGATATTGTAGCACAGCTCGATGA
>CAZLJI010000103.1:0-1989 GCA_964559565.1 uncultured Ignavibacteriaceae bacterium
TATTCATTTCTGGCAATAGCATCAATTGAGTCTGATTTTTCAAGTGTTTCTTTATCAACAGCAGTAACATGATTACCAACAAGGCATACGAAAACACCATCGAACTTTCTTTTAACTTCTTCAGCAAATTTTATATCGCTGCTTATGCTTCCTGTGCTTGTTTCAATTACTGTAATTTGAGGATTGAATTTTGAAAGTCGTTCCATCGTTTCTTCAACAGAGATAGTTTCAGCAGGTGCATCGATGAGTATAATTTTATGTCCGTTTTTCTCCGCAACTCCTGCTGCAAGAGCAAGCCATATTGGATAATAAACTGTTCCGCTTTTAGTTACAGCTGGACTTCTTGACCCTCTTGAGTACTTTGGAAAAAAGGGAGGATTTATGAAAGCAATATTCATCTACTATTTCTCCGATTATGATCTCGTAATTTTTGCATTTGGTGCGTCAAGATAATGCAATTATTCTAAAACCAAAACCCTTAAAAAATAGTCTTTTTAATATATAAGGAGAGATTCATCCTTTCGCACGCCAATCAAAATTTTCCTTAGTCACAAGTGATATTATTTCTTTTAAATAGATGCGTTGATTGCTCGATATCCTCTTTTTCTCTTCTGGCTGATAAAATGAACTTATATAGTTGAAAAGTAATCTTAATCCAAATCCCTGAAACACAATAATTCTTAGAACTAATAACTTAGCTGAGCCAAAATGTTTTTGAAAGAAATAAAACATACCTCTGTATCGTTCTACTAAAAGATTATTTACAGTTTGCTTTTGAACTCGCTGTTTAGTTGAGTGACCGAATAAATGAACTATACTTGAGTCTGGCACAAAAACAGATTTGTATCCAGCTAATTTAAACCTCAGGCTCCATTCAACTTCTTCGTTGTATAGGAAAAATGCTTCATCAAGCAGAGCAACTTTTTCAATGGCTTCTTTCTTAACCATCATACATGCACCTGTTACGTGATCAACTTCCTTAATGTTGTTATGATCCCAGTAACTGTCCAACGATTTAGCTCTAAATATTTTTTTTAGAAATCTTGCAGCAGAACTATCATACCCAATAATGCTTTTTATAAACTCATTTGCGTGGACAAATTCTTTTAACAGTGATGGAAAAGAATGCGTTGATCTCTCTATCTCACCATCAGCATTATAAATTTTACAGCCGACAATTCCAGCATCATCATGATTTGCAAGATATTGAATCATTGGCGAAAATGAGTACTCATTTACAAGGGTATCTGGATTTAGAAGCAGAATGTATTTCCCTTTAGCCTGCTTGATTCCAATATTGTTTGCTGCAGCAAATCCAATATTCTTTTCATTGTACAAGAATTTATATTTGGGATAAAATTTTTCGAGTTCGGTAATACTTTCTGAGGAAGCATTGTCAATGATTATAACTTCAAAGTTAATTTTCGCTTCCAGAGTTGTTAAGGAAGCTAGACAATTCCTTAATACATTTTTTGAGTTGTAATTAACTATTATAATCGAGAGAGTCATAAATTTATAATTAAACTAAGAAGGATCTGTGAATATTTGCAAATCTACCATACTTGCTTAATAAAAAATCGTAAAATCCATATAGCATCATTTTAAGTTTCAAAAACTTTCTTTCTTCAAAGAAAATAATTTTCAGAAGTTCGTTAAGAAAAATGAAAAAATCCTTTAACACAAAGAGAGTGAAAGTAGTAATGTAATTTTTGTGCACATACAATCTATTTCGAGTACGATAATAATATCTTTCAGGTGTGTGGTGTGTAACATAGATTGGCATAAAAATAAATTTTCGTCTTTCAAGCTTTCCAAGCTGATGATAGATATTTGCTTTACCAATTTGAATGATACTAAATCCCATTTTTCTCAACCGCAAACAATATTCAAAGTCAACATAATCGATAAATAATTTTTCATCGAATCCACCAGCTTTATCATAAGCTCTCAAATTCACCAGACAGCCTGAAGTTATTGCAACATATATTT
>CAZLJI010000103.1:1999-7769 GCA_964559565.1 uncultured Ignavibacteriaceae bacterium
CCGGACTATAAATAGGAACGGGAGCCAGCATTCCTAATTTTGAAATATCATTTGAGGACAAATAGTCTTCATAATGTTTAATTAACTCAGTATCAGCAAAACTATCCTGGTCCATTGTTAATAAAAAATTATGGTTATTCTGCTTAGCTAATTCAGCGGCTTGATTTAATGCACGAGCAATTCCCAAATTCATTTCATTAGCTATATACTTTACGTTTGAACTTAAGATTAACTTATCCCAAAGTTCTGTGTTTTGAGTTTCTGAGTTGTCAATTACATACAGAAAAGCAACCTGATCCAGATATGAATTTATATTCTTGATACAGTCAATATGCGGATTATATAAAACTACCACACCTGCAATCTTATTTTTCATAACTTTAATTATTTAATTTTACTTTCTGCAGGATTGAAATCATATAATTTTTTTCATCTGATTCAAGCATGTGATACCAGGCGATATATGCATAAATACAAAGTATCACGAACACAACTGCCAGTTTTATCCAAACATTATTTATAAAGAACGGAAATAGTAATGGAATAATCAAAAGAAAAAATATCAGGAGCCTGTAGTCTGTTGTATTAAATATTTTAATTTTCTTCTGGGCAATTAAAAACAACAGTGCTGTATCAATAATTATCCTTACAAGCCAAATCAAAGCAGCACCATTTATTCCCCATTCCTTTATAACAAGCCACATAACAATTAAATAAAAAGGTAATTCTATAAGATTAACTAAAGCTGGAATACTTGGTTTTCCTATCCCCTGGAAGAAATTAAATGGAATAGCAGCAAGGCTGTTAAACAAAACGCCAATGGCTAATAATTGTAAAATGAACGAACTGTTATCTGCAAAATTAGATCCGAGCCACAGTTCCATTCCTTCATAAGAGAAATTCACAATTAATATTATTATCGGGTAGAGAATCAAAAAAATAAACTTAGTTCCACTTTTAAAAATTTTTTTAGAAAATTCAGGATTAGATACATAACTCGCTGAGAAAACTGGGAATAAAACGACGACAAGCGCTCCGGAAATCAACAAGAGTTTTGTTACTACTTCATATGGAGTTGCATAGTAGGTAACAGCAGTGGCAGACACAAGAGATCCAATTAATAATCGATCCGAGAATATCAGAAATGGAGCGACAAGATTTGCTACAGTAATCCAACCACCCAATTTCATAATTGGCTTAATCAAGCTTGAATTAAATTTTACTTGTTGCTTTATACTTTCATTAATTTTTAAGCAGCGAATCAAATATAAAATCCATATTACAATACGGATAAAAATCAGAACAACTACAATCCAGAATAAACTATTAATAAAGATTAAGCATACAAGTGGACCAACAAATGTAAATATGCCCAATAAAACTCTAATGACATTTACGATAGCAAAGTCCTGGTAAGCTTCCAGTACACCTCTCAGTCCAGCTGTTGTAGTTACTATCGGAATGGAGATTATTAATAAATAAAACGTGGCTAATGTTTCATCTTTCAAATTATCGGAGATTATGAATACAACATTCACCAGGTAAGGTACAAACAGAAATAGAATAAATGATGTGACAGCACTGACTAAAAGCATCATTATAAACGATGTCCAGAATATGGAAGGGATTTCAGAAGGTTGATTCGAACCAATCTTTTCGGCGATTATTTTTGTTAGTGTTCTACCAATCCCAAAATCAAAAAAGCTGAAATAGCCAATCACAATCCAGACTAAATTGAGGATACCGAATCTTTCTTCACCTAAACCTCTAATGAGAAGTGGAATTATAATAAGGGCAATCAGCAACGGGATTCCGTAACCAAGCAAATTGTAAAGAGTATTTTTTGCTACGAGCCCACCGCTTATAAATTTATTTTCTGTTTCTTCCTTCTTCACAAAGTGTTTCTGTTTCTCAAGTTTTGTAAAATCGTGTAAATAAATTAATCCCTATGCAACCTGATTTTTAACGGTAATCTCTTATAATTTTCATTGAACTCGTTTCTATGCAATGATGAGGAATCATTAATTTCAGAAAGTTCATTTATATCTTCCTCAATTAAATTTTGTTCAACAAGGAATTGCTTTAAACTTAAATAAGCTTTTTCAGACATAAACCCACTTTCTTCGGCGAAGTGAATGAAATGATACCTCTTCAGGTACTCAGGATTTCTTTCTAACATATAATTAGTTATAATATCTTTATCAGAATTCTGACTATTGCCCTCTGAAATAGATTCATATTTAGAAGTAACAAAATCATTCAGTTCAAATCGTTTATTCCATACAGATTTCGTATTATGATTATAAAAAACTTGTTCGACACCAAGATGAACAGCAACACTGCTCTCTTTTGTGACTACTTTTTTATTTGAATAACCGACTAAAGTACTTCTCCATGGTTGATATAAAGATTTTAATCTGTCCAATTCTTCTGGAGTTATATCCCATCCAACAATATAATGTTCAGAAGCACCTGCTTCATAGTAGCTTTCTAGCTGTTCTTTCCAATAGATCGAAAGGAAGAGAGGATCCTTATTATTAAAATTTGGCCAGTTGGTCTCTGTGGAGAAGTGAACAGGCTTGAAATCCTTGTCATTCGTATAAGTCCAGAAAGTACAAATTGAACTGAGATACTCTGCACCAAATTTGAAGTTTTCACTGTATTGATAAATATCCGCAACATGAATTGCGTTGGCATTTTCAAATAATTTAGTTGGATCAACCCAACCACGTCTTTCCATCAAATCATCATAAATGGAACCTAGCTGCACTCCCGTCTCAAATCCAAAATCTGAAATTATATCTGAAAGTGAATTAATAAAGGATGCAAGTTGCTCAGTTCTGAAATTGATCCAGTCTACTCGCCCATTTGGATATTTGTATTCGGAATTTTCGTATGTGTGCCATTTGTATGCTCCAGGAGATAGTTCCGACCAAATGCTAAAATCTTTAAACTCATTTTCAGGATTCCATCGCTTATTCAAAACAGACAAATTGTTTGAATACTTATTCCTTAAATATTTTATAAATTCTTCATTTTCGTAACTAGAATAACCGCACATTGCAGCAAATGGATATTCTTGCTCATCACTCGTACTGAAAGTCGGAACAATTTCCTTAATTCTTGATTTAACATTATCAGGGAATTTTTCATCAATATGTGTAAGCACTTCACTTAAAAAATTCCTCATATATTTCTGCGAGTTCGGTGAATTAAAATTCAACGGATGCTTTTCTGAATCAGGAATTCCATTTTCATAATCCTGATGATTATAAATAGAATTGTCATATTTAATTTGAAAATCATCCGTTACAAATCTCGGATTGGTCGGTGATAACCACTTTGGTTTCTGGAGTCCCATACAAACTCTTAAATAAATATCTAAGTTCTTCTTGTTAAACTGATTCTCTGTAATTGTTTGTATAGCCTTGTCCAGATTTGCCCAATTATCAGCACCCGGATTTGAATCAGTATCTACGTGTCCCCAAAAAATTCTTAAACAGATACCTGTCGCTCCCCAATCTGTGGCTATCCTTTTAAGCCATTCTTTATTGCTTGCAACCCGCACATCCGCAACAAAAACAATTTTAAACTCTGTGTCTAAACATTTACTGTTAGGATTATTTGGAAGTACAGAAAAATTAACAATTATGATTAAAGCAAGAAGGATAAATTTTATTTTATTTTTCAAAAAATATGAGGAATGTCTAAGCATAGTTTTATGAAAACTGCGCTTTTGAAGTTCTATTTAAAAATAAATATTGAGCCAAAACAATAACGATGAAATTAAACATCATGTCAAGCCGGGTTAGAGGATCTGAATTGAACGAGATCATTATTACTGCAAAACCAACAGTTGTTAAAGCCAATGTTAGTAGATTGGGATTCCTATGTATGTAATAATAAATCTCTGATATAATAAATCCGATAATGAATGGTATAATTGCCAGCCCAACTATACCAAAATCCAGATAATAAGGCCAGAAGAACGGATATGTATTATACCCACCGATATACATTCTGAATTTTTCAAAGTTATAGTATTCTGCTAACCAATGCTTTATACCTGCTAAAGCTGTTAGAAAGTCGAATGTAAAAAAACCGTATGCAAAATTCTCAATCTTCGGATAGTATTTGACAAAATTTTCAATATTCATCGAGATATACATATAAGGAATAGTTAACTCTGCATACCTTGGTGAAAATTTCATTTCGGAATTTGTAAAGACATAATAAGTAAACAACTCTGTTACTCTTATCGATTGTATTCCAACTATAACTAAAACTAAGATAGTTGTGAAAATTATTATCGTTCTTGGTTTGATTCTTTTACCGGAGTAATAAAAGAGACAAAATGCCATCATAAGCAGAATAAAGAATCCGTAACGTTGAACTATTAAGACATAATTTGCCAACCCAAGTATAAAAACAAATATCAGAACAGCTTTCTTCTGAAAATTTGCCTTCACAAAGATGAAGTATTGAATAACCAGAAATAAAATTACATTTGCGCTGCTCACAATCAGATGCAGACCAAATACCCCGAACAAAATTCTTGCGCGATCCGGGTCCGATGTGAAGATTGGCAGATAGCCCTCAATCTGCCATTCAGCAATAAAGCAAAAGATATAGACTAGTGTATAAATTATAATAAATCTGAATAGACTTTTTTCTTTGATTCCATTTTCTCTTATGCTTAATCTTATCTGACTCACGTGAAGGAAGGGTCTATCGAGGTTTATAATAAAGGAAATGTAAATACCCAATAAAAAAGTTACGACAGCTAATAATGCCACCAACCAGTCAAAAGAACTCCATTGAAGCTGCAAATGACTTTGTTTTAACTCAACGATGCCTAAGACAAAACTCCATAGCATCCCAAACATTCTTGCCGGAGAGAGAAAGTCCGCATTCTTTTTAAATCCTGAAATAAGGAGGGCTAAAAAAATTATAAAACAAATGAAGGATACAATCGGCATCTGTTAAAAAACTTTATTTTAAAATTCAGTTTTTTTTCTTCTGAACTTTAACGATTTCCTTATATACTCATAATTATCCGGAGATAATTTTTTCATTTTATTTATCCCTTCTAAAGAAAAGACAATTACTAAACCGACAAACAATGAGGCAAGGAATGAGATGACAAAGTAGATTGTACCTTTTGGTTTTGCTTTTCGTTCAGCCGGACCAGCATAATCAAGTACCAAAACCGAAGGAGTATTTCTGACTTCTTCAACTTTGGCTTGTTCATACATAGGTTGAACAAATTCAAGAATCGTGTACTGAATTTCAAGGTCTTTGTAAATTTTAAAATACTTATATCCTAAACCGGGTGCTTTTTTGAATGGAATTAATAAATTCACACCATCATCAGATAATTCCTTTCCAGCATTCAAACTATTAATTTTTTTATTTAGTTCCTCAACGCCAATTTCTGCTTTTTTAGTAAGAGGACTATCTTCGCCATATGTTCGTTTCATTACGTTCAATTCAACTTCTTTCTGTGCTAATTGTGCATAGATATCAGACATTGCTTTTACAGTTGCTTCAAGCTGTTCCGGTACGGCGATCACTCCATATTTCTCCTGGAAATGTTTCATATCTCTTTCCAGCGAATCAATATACGTTATATTCTCAATATATCTTTTCTCAATGAATTCCCGATTTGCTTTTGCATTAGTTACACCAAGTACGGTGTTCATTTCGTTTAACTTAGCTATCATATAATTTGCAATATTAGCAGCCCGTTGGGGATCTTTATCATATATAC
>CAZLJI010000104.1:0-7709 GCA_964559565.1 uncultured Ignavibacteriaceae bacterium
TTGGCGTTTCAACGGATGTCATAGAAAAAAGAGTTAAACGGGAAGGCCTTTGGCCTCCAAAATTATAATATTATTAAGGATAAAAAAAGATGGCAAAAAACCAACATTTCGTACAAGTTGGCAACAAATGGGGTGTTAGAGGCGAAGGAAATTCACGACTTACCAGAATATCCGATACACAAAGAGAAGCTATTAATATTGGAAGGGAAATAGCGATTAATCAGCAAGGTGAGTTATTCATTCATGGTGGTGACGGAAGAATCAGGGGACGGAACAGTTACGGAAACGACCCGTTTCCTCCGAAAGGTTAATTACCCGACAAAAATATTTTTGATTCGCTTTCCATAATTGTTCCAATTAATGCCTGCCTTCTATAATCTGAATCTCCGGAATGTTTTTCATTTTTTTTATTTACGGGCAGGGTATGACTCTTTAACTGTTTCAAGAATCAGCTCGGCGATAAGGTCATCATCTTGTTTCAAATTGTATATTCCGCTATGTGATAAGTCATCAATAAAAGGATCATGGAGGACTTCAAGGTTTCGAGCATCCGGACTTTCTGTAAGGACTTTTTTGCGAACTTCGCCAACATTTAAAACAGCTATTTTGGCGCGTGCTCCTACCTGTAACTTTTTAGAGTAAATAGTTCTCATTTCACTGATTTCATTTTCTCTGCTTGAGCATTTAAGAAATTCCAACCAGTTTACAGATAAACTGTTCTCACCCGTCCTTAACATAAAAGCAGTGGGCTGAATCTCTCCTTCTGGCGCTTGCGTAGGTTTACAAAATCTTGTGATATGATTTTGATCGGGTATCGTGTCGCCTTTCATTCTGTAATCCATTGAGCAACACCGTATGGAGCAACGGTTTTCATAAGAATGTCTGTTGTTGCTATCCCAGAAAGACGAATCATTCGTTCCGGATGCCTGTCGTTAGATTTGAATATAACAAAACGAACGTCTCCATTTTGTAGGAAATGAACGCTGAATACTTGTTTCTTTTCTCCTCGCCAAGAAGCATAGATGTTATAGTCAGGCGTTAAAGAAATAACCGGGCACTTAAGATTAATATTCGTCCGAAAAAAATTATAAAAATTGCGAAGCGAACCAACCGCTATACCAAGACTTGCAGGATCATCTTCTTTTGAGGCTTTAAACAAAACAAGAAGTTTATTAGCCAATCTGTCATGATGATGTATAGAGGTTGTTTTTCTAATCTGAAATATCAATTCATCTATCTGATTTTCTTCACTATTTAATAACTCATCTTGCGTAAAGGAATCTTTGTACACGAAATAATCTATTTCGTGAATACCATGTTTTTCCTGACCGACTTTAGCCGATGTAACCCATAATCTCGGTTTACGTTCTTGTTGAACATTTTGAATAAAAGACGATGAGTTGATATATGAACTATCAGTTGGGAAATTGTATAGAAGATATAAACTTCCATAAGCTGTATCGCCCGAAGCGATTCCCCTTTCAATATTCAGTTCAGGCATTTCACTCACGCTCCCAAATTTTCTGAATTTCAGGTTTAGTTAAATCGGTAAATCCCCTTACTATCCATTCATGCGATAAGTCAAACCAGTCACGGATAGAGCCTTTATCCGCTGATTCTCCAATTCCGACGGCTTTCAGCTCAAGAACAAGAAGGGGAATTTTATCTTCTGTTCTTATAGCTTGTTTTAAATTAACAATCAGTTGCCCTTTCTTATCTGGTAATGCAAAACTTGTTTGCCAAGCAACTTTATCAGGATTTGGCAAAAACCGCTTCTTGTTTTGATTCCATACAAAATCCGAAAATATTCCAGGAAGGTCGTCAATCGTATTCCATCCTTCCCCTTTCGGGATGTGGTTGATATAGCTCAGTTCATAATCGACAGGATTGAGCGCGCCCAAATCAAATTCTTTAAAAAAATGCTTGATAGTATTCAACACACTCTCAAAATTTTTTATTACGTTCTCATATCTCGGATATTCTTTTTGTCTGCGCCGCCAATTGAAATAAAATCGATCCGGTTGAAATTGAATCAACTGATCATCAGATGTGTTTATAAACCACACTCTGGGTAAAGGCATCCCTGTTGCCTGGTCTAGCAAAATTTCGCCCACAGATGATGAAATCGGTGGGACATGCTGGATAACCGGATAATCATCTCGGAATTTATCCCAAAGAAGACCAATATGCGGGATTCGTAGTTTATCGGGAGTATCAAATCGCAAACCGCAAACAACTTCATTAACAGGTGGGTTTCTATAACTTGGAAGTATGTTTGTTGAATCGGAATTTTCGGTTACAGTAGTCATAATAAATATCTACCTCTTTAATTTATGAAACTATTTAAATTTAATAAATATATTGCTTTTCGTCAATACGAAATCAAATATATAACTCTATCTAATGGTTTTAAATGATATTTCTTAAAATATTTGATTTTTAATGCCTGCCTTCGATGATTCTGATTTCCTCAATTTCCTGCATTTTATTCATGGCGATAACTACCAGATGCTTTAGGTCGGAAAGTTCTCTTTAAACGCATTTAATTGCAACAGCACACATTAAGATCAAAGCACTTATATACTTTATATTGAAATAGTTCTATCCATATTGTTTAAAAGTAACTTACGAATCTGTAATTCTTGTTTTTCAAGTAATTCCTGAATATCGTTTTCGTCATAATCATCCCAGGTACTTCGTTTTAATTCAATAACAATTCTGGCTTTACCAGTATCAATTGCGAAATCATAAGACCCAACAATGCTTGGGCTTTTTCTGTAGTCAATATCGTATTCTTTATACTTGTTTTTTAAGTAGTTATAAATATATTCAAATTTTGGATTTTTCATAGAAAGCATCCTTGCAAGCAGTCCGGAAAGCTTCATCCAGTTTAAGGTCGGAGAGGATCAGGCCATATTCTTCATAACCTATTTAAAAATCTCGAAATAATGTTTCATAAAGTTAAAGATAACATTTTTATGCGATATTCTATAATTATCACTCCAAACCTTCAATGATCCGGACTTCCGGAATGGTTTTCATTTTTTCCATGGCGATGGATACCGGATGCTTCGGGTCAGATAGTTCTTGATAAACATTCTCGATGGCTTGCAGTTTCTGCTCATCGCTCAAGTCGCTTTTGAGTTCCGGCAGGTTTGTTAAGTGCTTTAGGACTTCGCAATCGGCATATTTTATTTCTTCAGGAAGATAGAGTTCGTAAACCATTACGTCGATTAGGGATTCAAAGAAAAATACACTGTTATCAGGTTTACCACATTTTTTTATAAAGCAGATGAATTCAACAGTTGTTATGAAAGGGCTTTGGTCCTGTAATTTTATTCGTTTTATCGGAATCAAAGAAAGTGGTTTATTAAAATATTCTCTGGCTTTCCCTTTCGGTTTACCTATAAACCCATAAAACCAGTCGATGAGCTTAGAGTTCAATATGGCTAAAACATACTTAATACTTAAATTGTTATCATTGATTACAATAGCTCGAATGTCACCGCCATCATTAAAATATTGAGCGTTGTCATAAGCAAAACGATTATTTTCAGATCTGTAGGGGACAACAATTTTTTCACTTGCGTCAAATACAGTTTTACTTCTTGGCCGTTCAAGCCTGTACCATGGATACAACCCGCTTGCCACCTCATTTCTGTTTTCAAGAACATCTTTGTATGACTCCAGATACGAATAAATCTTCGGATATTTTTTTATATCTGTTTGATTATCAATATAGATCAGATAATTCCCTCTATCTCGAACAGCATATCTATCAATATCGCTATTCTTTAAGTTCCGTCTTAGAATTTCCTTTTCAAACATTTTTTCTTTTGAAAGCTCGCTGGAAATTGTGAAAACAGTATTTTTGCCAGAAGTTGAACCTTTTTCGATTGTTGATATGCCGCCTAATAATATAGAGTCTTTATTGAGTTTATTAATAATCGAAGTATTCGATTTATCTGCAATTAGCCAACCATCATTTAGATCGGTTCGTTTTACGGTAAAAGACCGAAGTTGAGCCTCAATATCGTTTGAAGTTATTTTTTCATCGGTTGCAGCTTCGAAAAAGACGACTTCGGTTGACTTTGTCTCTTTGCAAGAAATAGAGATGCAGGTATGAATGCTAGCTTGATCAAAAATCATATAGTCTTTGAAATTCACAATCTTAAAAATATAATTTTTCAAATATTTACGTAAAGCTTTTGCATATTCGTTACCAAGATAATAGTTTGAAGTTATTAAAGTACAGCATCCGTTCCTTTTTAGAAATTCAATGCCTAAATAAATAAAATAGTAAACAATATCGTTATATACGGTATGAATATCTTTGTAATGCTTTGATATATAACCATAGAGTTCTTTGCTGACCGTCTTCACGTTAAAATATGGCGGATTTCCAATAACCACATCAAATCCCTCTTTCACACCAAACATCCACTCCGGGTCAAAGAACGGGCTGGAGGCATTCTGGTCATAGGGGTCCCAGCCAGCCAGTTGTTTTGCGATCCTGTCATCCCAGCCGTCTTTAATTAGAAGTGTGGATATTCTTTTCCGTAGTTCTTTATCTTTTTTCTGGCAACTCAGCTTCTCCTTCCTTGTTTTGGCGCTGAAATATTCATGACGCAGATTTTTAAGTTCTTTCTCAAGATCTTTTATTCTCGGATTATTTTGCAAATTCATCTGGTTAGGCTTATCAATGCCAATTAGTGTATTTGCTGCCACAAATTTAGTTTCAAGATTCGGAAGGGCACGTATTCCAAAATTTTCTTTTCCTACCTGTTTCCTCTGATCAACTACGAGAGAGATAAAAAAGCGAAGCTTGGCTATCTGCACAGCAATAGGTTGAATATCGACGCCAAAAATGCAGTTTTCAATAAGATACAGTTTACGCCCATAATCCAATTCATTACAGGCAAAGGCTTCTTCAATATCTTTAATCAACCTGTCGCGGATATCTATATCATCTATATGTTTTGCCTTTTCAATCTGCCTATCTTTCCATTGTTCATTGTTCGGGTCTAGTTTATCCAGGATATGAACCAGTTTATGCAATACACCCATCGGGAATGCACCGGAACCGCATGCCGGATCGAGAATTTTACAAGTATCAATGGCATTAATTAGAACTTCTGTCTGGGCATTATCAAAAATATGCTCATTTTCGTTGTATTCAAAAAGGAAGTTCAGAGCAATCTCAGCCTCTTCTTCTTTCATACCGGCATTTTCAGCTAATTTTTGCTTCAGATACCCCTTTAGAGACTCATTTGCCATATAATTGACAATCTCACGGGGCGTATAAAATGATCCGGTCTGCTTGCGAGCAGTAGTTTGTGTTTCCGGGTTATAACTTGCCAGTAGATTTTCGAACACCCTGCCAAGGAGTTCAGGGTCAAGAGCAACTTCTTCTTCTATCGGAGTATTTTCAGTTATGGTGAATTTGTATGAGGTCAATATATTAAAAAGACCTTTGACTTTCTCCTTCTTCCGTTTTTTATCGCCATAAATTTCACTTAAATCAATTTCCTGCTCTTTTCCAAAAAACAGAAAATCCGGCACAATTGCCTGCTTTTTGGGATTTCGCGAAAAACCGTCTGTGTAAAGCACCTTCCCATCGTCATCTTCTTTATCAAGGCAATCAAAGAGGCCGCCATTCAGAAACGGTATATCTTTGAACAGGGCGATTGCTTCTTCAGGTTTTATTACGAACTCGGCAGCATAACGGAAAAGGTTTTTAACGCCATATTCGCTTATTTTAAAATCGTTTCTCCCTTCTTTGGCAAAGCTTCTTTCTCCCATTTTCTGATTGAGAGTTCCGAAAAAAAGATTCTGAAGAATTGCCTTGTAATAAGAGTTCGAAGATTTACCGTTAAAATCTTTGAGGATTTTTTTCAGTTCTGCTTCATTGAAAAGCACTTCAGGAATAAGGCTCTTTTCTTTGATAAACCAGATAAAAATAATTCTTGTTATAAGCCGGATAAGATTAATCGCGTTTCGGACATCTTCATTTTTTTCAACATCATCGGGGAAAAAGATCTGCTTCATTGCCCAGAAATACCAATTTGAAAGCTCCCGGAAGAACCGCTTGTTCAATTCTTTTGTATCCAGCGTTTCCTGCCAGGCATTATGAAGCTCAATAAAGTTGGTGAATCGGTTTTTCTTGTGTAGTTCATCAAAGGAAAGATCGAAAAGGATTTCAATATGCGCCCGGTGAGGGTTTTCAATGCGAATGTCTTTGATGAGCGTGACCTTTTTAAGAACATCTTTGCTGTCATCTTTTTTATGCAACCTGCGATTGATAACGGAAAGCGTCAGCATGTCGCCGGTCTTGAAAAGAATCATGGCCGGCATGGGGAACAGGCGGTTTACCTCTCGGGTGACGCGGCTTAAGTCGGTTCTTGAATATTGGTTATTCCTGAGTTCGATGGCAAAAAAGAGGTAGGACTCGATTGCAATTTTCGAATCGCCCGACGTAACCACTGTTTTTGCATCAAAAAGACTTGTCTGTTTTTTCATCTCCTCTTCGGAAAGCTGAAAAAGCAGGTCTATATATTCCCAGTCTCCAAATAAGGCTTTCTCTTCATTGAATTTTGAATCAGTGCCAATGTACGATTCTTTAAAAGCTTCACGGCTCGGTTTGTCGAGCGGCGCCTGGCGTTCGGTGTTGTAACCGAGGGTTTTGAAGAGGTTAAGGGCGTTTTCGGTGAGGCTGCCGTTTGAAAAGTTCTGCAAGCAGCTTTTTATACTATTTTTAACTTTTTCACTCATAATTGATTTGTTTATCTCAACCTTTTTATATTTTTATTGGAGACCAGCGATTTCATCTGGATGATTGCCGTTTCATTCAATTTCACGAGGCGCTCAGATTGGGTCATACTTTGCCGAACCAGTAGAGCATTGATGCTCTCAAGATTTGACAAGACAACCAACTGTTCGAGTGCGGCATGGTCTCTGATATTGCCGTCTTTGTCCGGATTATCATCCCGCCACTGCTTTGCGGTTTTACCGAACAGGGCTACGTTAAGCAAATCAGCTTCGCTGGCATAGATGGTATTTGCCTGTTCGCGGGTTACCTCTGCGGGAATGATTTTTTCTTTGATGGCGTCCGTATGGATGCGATAATTGATCTTGGCCAGAGTTCTTTGCAGGTCCCATTCAAGATTAAGTCGGCGGTTTTCATCCTTTTTCAGCCTTTGAAATTCGACCAGAAGATACAGTTTAAATTCCGTGCTCACCCATGCGGCAAATTCAAAAGCGATATCGCGATGAGCAAACGTGCCTCCTTTATTACCCGGTTTTGAAATAATGCCGATCGCATTTGTGGCCTCTATCCATTTTGAGGGAGATAGTACGAAAGCATTGCTCCCGGCTTGATACATAAAGGAGTCGAATTCGACCCCTTTGAAGCCTGGGTTATGCAATTTTTCCCACAGGCCGAGGAACTCGATTGTTGTTTTCGAGCGCATCCAGTTTTTTACAATATCTTTTGGTTCTTCAGGATTTTTATGTCGCGCAATATCCGTGATTGATATGTAATCCTCTTCATGTCTCGAAACAATCGCGATGTCGTTGCCTTTGACTGTTATAATCTGGCTTCTCATATCGCTCCTATTTTATCACCAGCCAGGTGACGAGCTCGAAATTATTCATGTCATTTATCTGTTTTGATTTCGGTATGAGCAGGGCTCCCCGGTCGGAGGTCAGCT
>CAZLJI010000105.1:0-7619 GCA_964559565.1 uncultured Ignavibacteriaceae bacterium
GGATGAAAATCTTAACTTCACAGCCAAGCTTAGAAAGTTCGGCAGGCAGAGAACCCGCAACATCAGCCAGCCCGCCGGTTTTTGCATATGGGACACACTCTGTAGTGACAAAAGCTATTTTCATTTTTAAACTTCCGATTGATATGCAGTGAAAGTGATAAAGTAAAAAGATTTATTTTCTTATATGAATAATAAGACATAAAGAATTAAATTTCATTCATATATAACAAAAATTTTACAAGGCAATAATGAAAAAAATAATCAACGGGCTTTCAGTTTTTATGTCTGGTGATAACGAATCCAAGGCAGTATTATTTATTCACGGTTTTCCATTCGACCACACGATGTGGCAGGCACAGGTTGATGAGTTTAGTAAGGATTATATGTGTGTTTCTTATGATATTCGAGGACTTGGAGAATCTTCTGCGGGAGATGGACAATTTACAATGGAATCCTTTGTTGATGATCTCGAGACAATACTTGATGAACTAAAACTTAACAGACCAATCTTGTGCGGATTATCAATGGGCGGATACATATCGCTTCGCGCTTTGGAGAGAATGCAGGAAAGATTTTCAGCGGCAATTCTATGTGATACGAAGTCTGAAGCTGATAATAATGAAGGTAAGCTCAAGCGAGCCGCGGGTATAAAAAGAATTAATAAAGAGGGACTTGCACCGTTTGCAAAAGATTTTATTACCAATTGTTTTGGCGATGAGTTTAAGCGAAACAAAAAAAATGATTTTGAAAAGATTATAGAAAAATCCTCACAATTTAATGCAGTTGGAGTAAAGGGCTGTCTGCTTGCAATGTTGAGCCGGTCTGACACAACAACTTGGTTAGGGAAGATAAACATACCGACACTGGTCCTTTGCGGCGAGAAGGACGCATTAACACCACCCGCCGTTATGAAAGATATGTTTCACAAAATTATCAAAGCCGAGTTTGCTGAGATTCCAAATGCCGGGCATATGGTGCCGATTGAAAATCCTGAAGTGGTAAATAAAGTTATCAGAGATTTTCTCATTAAAAACCATCTTTGACTTACTAAGAAATTAGACCTCTTAATTACTTAATATTATATGCATCAACATCAACATTCTGGAATTCTAGAAATCCTCTTAGGCTCTCTTGCCGATACCTACCTGATGATTCCGGTTCTTTTTGTTTTGTATTTTATTCTTGAATACTTCTCACACACAAAACAGCTTGATCTTATATCAAAATTAAAAATTTCCGGTCCGCTTGGCCCACTTGCGGGGACACTTCTCGGAATCATTCCCCAATGTGGGATGTCTGTTTTTGTAACGACAATGTTTCTTTCAAAAAGAGTAACGCTGGGAACACTCGTTGCAACCTACCTTGCAACATCTGATGAAGCCCTGCCGGTTTTGATTGCACATCGTGGGGAAGAAGTGATGATTCTCTACATTATTGGAATAAAATTTTTGATAGGCGTTATCTCCGGCTATGTTGTTGACCTTATGTTTGGAAACAAATTATATGATGGACCACCACCCGAAGAGAAGTCTTCGCATGCCGTCGAAATAAAGCATGAGCTAGAACACACCAAATACAAAGAAATTGCTTTTCATACTCTTAAACGTACACTAAGAATATATTTTTGGGTCTTATTGATTACCATTGCAATCTCACTCGTTTTGTTTTTTGCTGATTCAGAAGAACTAGTAAAATCAATTCAGGCACATCCCAATTTTCAAGTTATTGCGGCCGCAATCTTTGGCTTGATTCCGAATTGTGCAGCATCAATTGCAATAGCAGAAGCATTCTTGCACACTGGTTTGTCTTTGGGGGCAACTGTTGCGGGACTGAGCACTGGTGCGGGTTTTGGTCCGATTGTTTTATTTAAAGAGGGAAAATTTAACGCCGCATTTCAGGCACTTATGATTAGTCTTGTTATCTCAATTATCTGGGGATACCTGATAAATTATCTGTCCCAGTTTATTTTTTAGATTTCTCACAGTCTATAATTGCAAAGGGGATTGTTAATTCAAGAAATCCCATAATTTGTGAATGTTGATTTAGTCTCTCAACCAGCGTAGGGAAAAAGTCAACTTGCTTTTCAATGGAGATCAATTCTTTCCAGCTATCAGCAAAGGCAAGCTTTATGAGAAAATGATTAAGCATGGCAGCCCCGTCAACGAAACGGTAGCTAAACCGATCGTGAGAGATTTCATTAATACTATAACCGCTTTCGTTTAATAACGAAACAAACTCTTCAACAGGTTTACGCTTTTTGTAAGTATGCTCTTTCATCAAGGCAATTTCTCTAGTCATATTTTTATCACGAAGCAATTCTTCAAATAGAGAGTAATACTCCTGCATTGTTTTGTCTGTGTTGTAAGTAAAAAGAAGCTGTGCGCCCATCTTGGAAATTCTATTGCACTCGCCAAGTACTGCCCTTACATCATTTACATTATTCAATCCATTGTTACTAAAAATCAGGTCAACCGATTTATCAGGAAGCGGAATTTTTTCAGCTAATCCAGTAAATACTTTAACATTACTTATTCCGTAGATTTTAATCTTTGCTTGGATTCTTTCAACTGCAGCTTCCCACGGATCTATTCCATATATTTTACAGGAGTTTCCGAGCCTCATTGCGACTTCGAGTAACGGAAATCCCAGCCCCGATCCAATATCAAGTGCAGTAATGTTCTTTCGATAGTTGATTTTATCGAGCAACTTTAATCCGAACGGAGCTGACCACAAAGGAAGCTCGTCTATTACGGAAACCAATTCTTTGTTGCTCAGATCGAAATTAGTTTTCAGAAAATTGTCCATAAAATTATTTCCCCGTTATGTTTCTTAAGTATTAAACGCCCCAAGATATTTTTTAATATATCTGTGATTTTGTTTGAGTTTGTATTGCATAATATAGCGAGGATGCTCAAGAGTAATTAGTTTCTTAAAAAACTTATGCTCTTCGTTAATGGGGAAAAAGTATTCTGCATTTTTCTTCCCAAGCAGAAGAGCAACATCTCTTCTTGCACCGAAACCCAATTGTGATTTAAGGTTATTAATAATTTCCGCTTGTATCAATCCAGCAAGCAGCTTCTCATCATAGTAGTTATAATTTTTACCGTCTTTAATAATTGCAAAAGGGTAGAGAGCTGTAAGAAAAATTTTTGAGAAAAATATGTCTGTGCCACCAAATTTATCTATAACCGTGTAAATGAATTTGCTGGAAAGTTCTTTTCTCTCTCCGAAGCAGTTTTCAACCCCACAATCTTCTCTCAACGCAACAGGATCCGTAAAGGCAATTCCAGTCAAGCCGCCGCCAAATCTACCCGGATTGATACCAAGAACAAATAATCTCTTCTTATCATCATCGTAAAATTTAGTGAAGAAACTTTTCACCGCTGTTTTAACGTTGTTGTTTTTGTAAGGATTGATGAGATCGATACCGTCAAGCCTTAAGGCTGGTGTTTTGAGGCTGCAAAAGTATTTTATTGCTTTAGTTGAAAAAGGCATAATAAGAAAATATTGCCACGAATGCACGAATTAAGGCATTCGAGATTTTAAGTCGTCAGCTCCGTTAATAAAAACTAACTTCATAATCCACAAACTTCCCATCCTTATAATTAAACTTCGCACTAAAGAATTTGTCTTCAAACAACCAGGGGATAAAAATTTTATCTCCATCCCACAAATTAATCTCTATAAGTTTTTCATTTGGGACCCATTCAAGTTTTCCTTCTGGCGAATCAATAAGCTCACCTTTGAATTCATTTGAGGTAAAAAGAAAAACATACCAGTCGTCTTTACCATCAAACATAGGGAAAGTAATGAAACCCTTCATCTTTAGAGAGTTAACTTTCAATCCACTCTCTTCCTCAATTTCTCTTATTGCACACTCTTCTGGAGATTCACCAGGTTCAAATTTTCCTCCGAGTCCGTTCCACTTGCCTTCGTGATAATCGTTTTGTTTTTTATTGCGATAGATCATCAGGGTGGAATCATTCCTTTTGTTAATTACATAACAAAGAGTTGCAAGTTTCATTGATCACCTTAAAATAAATATTTATCTGTACCAAAATAGTGCTTTGAAGAAAATATGTATTTGTAGATTAAATAGGAAATTTTATTTTAAGGCGCAACAAATTATTCATTTGTTTATAAAAATTTTATTGCAAATATTAAATCGTATTTTTGAAAACAACATGGAAAATCTAACTTAAATGTGGGAGAAATGTTCGATGGAATTAAATGAGAAAGAATTATTAGAAACCTCGTCTGATAATCAATTTATTAATCAGCGGATATTGTTAGAGGAGGATCAATATTCTCTTTTTGCCGCTAAGCGTAAAAAAAAGGACGAGGAAGAAGACGATGTTGATGATGATGATAAAGATGATTTTTATGAAGAGGAAGAGGAAGAAGAAAATCCATTTGAAATTGAGCCCTCCGAGGATGATTTAATAGAAGACGAATTGCCAGAGGACGACGACTTGTTTGAAGACGAAGATGAGGATTCGTTTCGTTAGTTATCAGTTTCCGAGAAACTGATTCCCTGATAAGTAATTTTTAACATAGTCGGCAACACCAACTTCCAGGCTTTTAATGGGAGCGTTGTAGCCGGCTTTTTTTATTTTATTCATGTTTGCTTCGGTAAAGTACTGATATTTTTCGCGAAGGTGTTCAGGTAAATCAATATACTCGATGTTTACAGGCTTGTTTAGTGAATTGAATATCGAGGCAACAAGATCATTCCACGTTCTTGATTTTCCGGTACCAAGATTGAACAATCCATTAATATTTGGCTTATCTAAAAAGAACAAGGTCATCTCAACCGCATCTTTGATATAAATAAAATCACGCAGCTGCTCGCCATCTTTATATATTGGATTCAAAGACTTGAAAAGCCTTACTTTTCCTGTACCACGGATTTGCTCAAAAGCTTTGTGAACAACTGATCGCATATCACCCTTGTGATATTCGTTAGGACCGTAGACATTAAAATATTTTAATCCAACAATTTTATCAAAAGCATCATTCTTTTTTGCCCAAAGATCGAATAGTTGTTTTGAGTAACCATACATATTTAGTGGGCGCAGAGTTTCTAATTTATTTTGGTCATCATCAAATCCTAATGATCCATCACCGTAGGTTGCAGCCGAGGACGCATAAATAAAACGAATATTTTTTTCGAAACAATACTTTGCGAGTTCTTGCGTGTAGAGATAATTGTTTGAGAAAAGATGATCGGCATCTTTTTCTGTTGTTGAAGAATTTGCCCCCATATGAATAATTGCGCTTATCTCAAATGAAATATCTCTATCAATAATCATAGAGATAAAATCATCTTTATGAATGAAATCTTCAAATTTAAGTGCGACGAGGTTCTTCCACTTCTCATCTTTTCCGAGCTCATCAACTATTATAATCTTCTTCTGACCCTGCTGGTTCAGCTTCCATACTATTGCACTTCCGATAAAACCCGCACCACCCGTGACTATAATCATTTCTTAAAGTCCTTTGTTTTTGATAAAGCAATTTAGCCCTATTTGAACGTGTTTTAAAGATAGGAAACTTGATAAGCCACCAACTTTGAATAATTATCTCATTGACAAAGTAACTATAATTCATATATTTGAACCAGATTTTATTAGTTCTTATTGAGCCAAAGGCTCATCAGCCTACGGCTAAAAAATATAATTCTTATCAAGAACGGCGTAGGGAACAGGCCCGTTGATGCCGTAGCAGCCGGTCCCGATTTATCGGGATGTCGGGTGCTAAATCCTGCCCTTCACAATTGTGGAGGGAAAGATGAGATGAAGAATAGTTTTATACCTCTTCATGTCATCCGAAGAGGTTTTTTCATTTTAAAGAAAGTATTATGAAACTAACAGTTGACGTTTTCAAAAAAATATTAGCAGAAAGAATTCTTGTAATTGATGGCGCAATGGGGACGATGATCCAGCGCCACAAGTTAACAGAAAAAGATTTTCGCGGAGAACGATTCAAAAATCATCCGCATGACCTTAAAGGAAATAATGATCTTCTTTCAATTGCTCAACCAGAAATCATAAAAGGAATTCATCGTGAATATTTTGAATCTGGTGCTGACATAATTGAAACGAATACTTTTAATGCAAATGGATTTTCGCAGGCCGATTATCACACAGAAGAATTCGTTTATGAAATAAATTTTGAAGCAGCAAAAATTGCAAAAGAAGTAGCAGATGAATTCAAAAAGAAGGATACAACTAAACCAAGATTTGTAGCTGGTGCGCTTGGACCAACAAACAAATCGCTCTCGCTTTCTCCAAATGTAAACGATCCTGGTTACAGAGCAGTAACTTTCGATGAAACAGTAAAGGCATATTATGATCAGACAAAAGGGCTTGTTGATGGAGGAGTTGATATAATTCTGATTGAAACGATTTTTGATACTTTAAATTCGAAAGCTGCAATTCTCGCAGTTCAAAAATATCTTGATGAAAAGAGGATTCAACTTCCCGTTATGATTTCTGGAACAATAGTAGATCAAAGCGGAAGAACTTTATCAGGACAAACCGTTGAAGCATTTTGCATTTCTATTTCTCACGCAAAAAACCTTGTTAGCGTTGGGCTAAACTGCGCACTCGGTGCAAAACAAATGCGTCCATTTGTAGAAGACCTCTCAAATGTGTCAGACAAATTTATTTCGGTTTATCCAAATGCGGGATTACCGAATGAAATGGGAGGATATGATGAAACCCCGCAAACGATGGCAAGCGTTCTTTCAGATTTCCTTCAAAGTGGATTTGTAAATATCGTTGGCGGCTGTTGTGGTACAACTCCCGATCATATTAAAGCGATTACAGAACTCGTAAAACATCACAAACCACGAGCTCTTAAAAAGCAGGAAACGTATTTAAGATTAAGCGGACTTGAGCCGGTAATTCTTCGTCCCGACTCTAATTTTATGAATATTGGTGAAAGAACAAATGTAACTGGTTCAAAAAAGTTTGCTCGCTTAATTAAAGAAAATAATTATGACGAAGCTCTTTCTGTTGCTCGCGATCAGGTTGAGGGTGGTGCGCAAGTTCTAGATATAAATATGGACGAGGGAATGCTCGATTCAGAGGCAGCGATGACTAAGTTTCTCAATCTTCTGGAAGCAGAACCAGATATTGCCAAGCTTCCTATAATGATTGATTCATCTAAATGGTCTGTCATTGAAGGAGGATTAAAATGTTTACAGGGAAAGGGAATAGTAAATTCTATTTCCATGAAAGAAGGGGAAGAAGTTTTTAAAGAACACGCCAGAAAAGTTTTAAGTTATGGTGCGGCAGTAATAGTAATGGCATTCGATGAAAAAGGTCAGGCGGATACGTTTGAAAGAAGAATAGAAATTTGTAAGAGGGCTTATGATATTCTCACAAAAGAAATTGGCTTCCCTCCGCAGGATATAATTTTTGATCCCAACATACTTGCAATTGCAACAGGTATTGAAGGGCACAACAATTATGCAGTTGATTACCTGGAAGCAACGAGGTGGATAAAACAAAATCTTCCGCTTGCAAAAGTAAGCGGCGGCGTGAGTAATCTTTCGTTTTCTTTCCGTGGAAATGATGTTGTTCGTGAAGCGATGCACTCTGCATTTCTTTTCC
>CAZLJI010000106.1:0-7616 GCA_964559565.1 uncultured Ignavibacteriaceae bacterium
TGACAAAAAAGTTGAACAACCTTCGCCGGAAGATTTTAAAGCTAAAAAAAATAAAGAATTTCAGTCCCAATCAAATAACATCCTAAAGCAAAAAGGTAAAGAGACCACAGATTCAGATAAAAAAATAGATGCTGAAGAAGCATTGGATGCAGCTATTGAGGAATCGGAAATTGATAAAGAAATTTCGAGATTCAAAGAATTTCAACCGGTTAAGTCACCTCTCTCTTCAACAGAAATAAATAAAACTAATATTGACGAACAGTCAAAGTTAAGATTAAACAAGGATAGGGAATTGTCTTCACGAGATAATACTTCAAAATCTGTTAATAAGTTCACGGAAGTAAAATCCAAAAGCGAGGTTTATCACTTAAGATCTGATATAAAAAAAATACAAAATAAAAATAAACTTCCAGATGATAATTCTATAAACATTATAAAAACCTCAGACAAGTATCGAGGTTATCGAGAGAATAGAAATGTTATTCCGTTGATAATTTTATTTTCTATTGTAATTATTGCCGGAGCAGTACTTTATTTCTACTTATTTAAAGAAGACGACTTGGATTCTAAATCTGTTAACATTGTTCAAAGTGTAAAGCCTCCTGCAGATGTAAATATTATTGATCGTGATTATGAATTTGCAGTTACTTATCCTTACGCTAAAACTGATAAGGAAATACCGTTAGAAGGTATTAATCCAAATGTTTTTCTGAGCGAGCAAGTGGTACCTCCAAAAGAGGAGCCGCTTAAACCAATAGAGAAAGTCAGTGAACCAGTTGTGGAAGAAAAGCTTGAAGTGAAGTCAGAAGTTCAACCTATAATAAAACCAAAAGTTGAGCCGGAAGTTACCGAGCAAAAAAGTTCAAGAATATTTCTTTATAATAATTACTATGTTGTTTTCGTCGGGAGTTATAAATCATATACAGCTGCAGACAATGCAGCTGAAAAATATTTTAATGAGGGATATAATGCATTCATCGAGGTTGAAGAAATTCCTGGTAAACCAACAAGGTATAATTTGAATGTTGGTGATTTTACTTCGGAAGAATTTGCTAGGGAATTTCAAGAAAAATATATTAAATAATAAATATTTGGAGAGAAATGAATTTACTTGAAGTGTTTCTGAAGGGCGGAGTGATAATGTGGGCAATTTTATTTTGCTCTGTTGTTGCATTGGCTGTTGCTATAGACAGATTTTTAGTTCTCAGAAGAGCTAAGATTAATTTACCTGCATTCTTAGTGAGAATAAGAGGTTTCATTAAGAACAAGGATATGAGCGGAGCAGCTTCTTTCTGTCTTAGAGAAAAATCTCCGATCGGAAATATGGTAAGAAAAGGATTGAAAAAATTTGGAATGGGTCACGAACGAGTAAAGGAAGCGATTGAGAATGCAGGCAGGCAGGAAGTTAGCAAACTTGAGAAAGGATTATCAATCCTTGCTACAGTAGCTGGAGTTGCTCCTTTGTTAGGGTTTCTCGGGACTGTTACTGGAATGATTCAGGCGTTTATGAGAATTGAGGATCTTGCAGGTGCTGCTAATCCGAGTGACCTTGCTGGTGGTATCTGGGAAGCTTTAATAACTACAGCATTTGGATTGATTGTAGGCATTCCCGCGTACGCCTTTTACAATTATTTCGTAAGTGCCATTAAGAAGTTTGTTTCTGATATGGAAACAGTTGCAAATGATGTTGTTGATACGATGCAGGATACATCAAAAGAAGCAATGGACTTTGATGATGAAATAGAAGTTGAGATGTAGGTGTCTTTATGAAATTCAGCACATCAAATCAACCATTAACAATTTTCTCGTATTCATCTTTAACAGATATTGTTTTATTGCTTGTTATATTTTTCCTTCTAACATCACAGTTTGTTATTCAAACTGGTGTGAAGGTTAAATTACCAGGTTCAAAAACTAATGAGCAATCTGAACCAACAAAGATGATTGTTACAGTAACTTCAGCGGGTGTAATATATGCCGGACCGGATCAAACAACGATTGATATGTTGTCAGGAAAACTTACGGAAATGCGCGGCGTCAGTGATGAAGCCAGTCTTGTGATTAGGGCAGATAAGACTGTTCAAATTGATCTCGTAATTAAAGTGATAGATGCAGCCAAGTCCGTCGGTATTGGTAAATTCACAATAGAAACTGAAAAAGAAAATCCATAGGAGGAGTGCTATGTCTTCCAAGAAAAGTTCAGGAATATCGTATACGATTTCCTTCGTATTGCATGCAATTGCAATTCTACTTTTTCTACTAATTAATTTATCCTTCGATTATGTACCATCAGAGTATGTTGAACTTTCTTTTGGTATATCTGATCAAACAGGTTCTTCAGGTGCACAGGGTAATAAAATTAATATCATCAAAGAAACTTCAAATCCAAGTGAAAAGGAACAATCCAAGGAAAAAAATCCTGAGGTAAAGGAAGTTGATTTACCAATAGCTGTCAACACAGAGGATGAAAATGTAATTAAACCGGCTGATAATGAAAAGGAAGTGTCTGAAGAGAGAACTGAATTAAATACAGAGACAGCTGCATCGAATTCAAAGTCAAGTGAAGAAGGAAACAGTAGTGTTGAAGGAAACTTTGGATTTGATATTGACTGGGGAGGAAAGGGAACCAGAAAAATTTATAGCTTCATCCTACCGCAATATCCTGAAGGTGTGAAAAAGGAAGTGAATATTAAATTACAATTTACAATTTTACCTGATGGCACGGTTGGAACTATCATTCCAAAGATGAAAGCGGATACAAGATTGGAGAATGCTGCAATTAATTCTTTAAGACAGTGGAGATTTGAGGCGCTGAGCTCGAATCAACGACAGGTTGAACAGACTGCTGTTATTGTGTTCCCTTACCGTCTGCAGTAGATGGTTTATAGTAGAAACGGTAAAATAAAATTTCTATGATTGTTAGTAGTGTTAGTGAAAATGTATCTCTGTCATAATAGAGTCCAAAGCCCTCTGGCTCCATTAAAAATTTTGCTATCATTCCTGTTATAGTCCAACCCACAGCAAATAAAATTAAAACCAAACTAACATTTAAAATAGCACCTGAAATTCCTTCTCTCTGCCACTTCCAGGTAAAGATTATCAACAGGAAAATAAAATGTGCAAAAAATATAAATGCTGAAATCATTTTAAACTGACTGGCTTCTTTTATTTATTATTGCAGTGCCAATAAGACCGCCAAGCATACCAAAAATTGAATATGTAATTAGATTTGTGGTAGTAATGAGGAATGCATATAAGAATGAAAATCCCTTCGACTTAATTTCACTTACCATTTGTTTCAATACTTCCATTGATTCATCTGCCGCGGGTCCCAAATTCATATCTTTAACAACTCTTTCAGCTTCAGGCATTGATGTTACCAGGTCACTTGTTCTTGTTATATAAGTAATAATAGTTTCAAAACCACTTGCGAAAAGTGCAGCAAATATTCCAGTCAGCAGTCCTAGTATAATACCGGTACCTGTTTGGATCTTTATTAAGCCTGTTTGAGATTTTTTGTAGAGATAAATTGCTACTACCGATGCAACTGGTGCAAGCAAACAGCAGCCGATGCTCTGAATTCCCGGTATTGTTGTTAAAACAGCTGCACCAAAGCCGCATACCAAAGCGGATAAATATTTTTTATTCATTCCCCTGAGAAGATTTTTTTGAAAATAAGTTTTCTAATTCATTTAGTAAAAATAAATACATTACGCCACCAAAAACCAAACCTGTGGCAAATGCAATGGCTTGTGAATATGTGTAAACTCCAATGAGCACAAGCAACATATCCATTCCTAAAGGTATCGCTGAAAGAAGTAAAACTTTTCTATTCATTGAAGGTACAATCAAAAGTAAACTTAATAGTCCTGCTGTGAATGCCCCGATATTAATTCCAGCACATCTTGAACAAATCATCATCGATGCATTACCAATTAAAATACATTTTGCTTTTTCCTGATGACAAACATTGGAATAGACTTTTGATAATAAAATGTTAGAAATACTATTATCAATTGATGTTACTGTAGGCAGCAAAAATCCGTAAATCCATAGAGATAAAATTAAAAGCAGAATAATTCGTGTCAAGATTATCTTCGGTTGGCGTTCAAAGATATGTACTGTGGAATTATTAACTTCGGTAAGTAGCAATTTTTAAACTTAAATTCGGTTGAATATAAATATTTCTTTTTTAGAAAGAACAAAAAGTTTGTTGTTAAAAATAAGAGCTGAGATGATTTCTAAATTATCTTCAATACCTTCAAGTAAGATTTCTTTCAGACTCATTTCAGATGACCTTAGATTTGCAGTGTAAATTTTGTCCTTACTCGTAACAGTCAGCCACTCAAATATTATTCTTATACTTTTGAATTCTTTGATGCCAGTAATTTTCCCGCTGCCGTTACCGTATTGGTCAAATATAAATACTTGGTTCCCATCAATTACGAAAATATTGTTCTGCATTGAAACAGCGAGCTGAACTGGTTTTTGCAATGCATAATTTCCATAATCATATCCACCAAAGTTCTGAAGAAAATTTCCGAAGATATCAAACTTAACTATGCGTGAATTCTCGGAATCAAGTATAAAAATATCTCCCTGATTTGACATAACAGCGCTAAGAGGATAACCAAAGCGTTCTTCTTCGATGTCACTTTCACGGGTTAGAATTTGAAAATTGAAATTAAGGTTTTTGTCGAATCTCTGAATACGATGATTGTTTTTATCAGCAACATAAACTTTCAAAGCATCAGCGAAAATGTCAGCAGGATTATCAAATGCACTTTGCCTCCAGCCATAGCCTCCAATTTTCAACAAAATGTTTCCTGATGTATCTATTGCTGTTATTTCATCTGTGCTAATATCAGAGACATAAATAAATCCTGCTGAATTTACATAAAATGATGAAGCGTTTACAAATTGACCGATTTTATTTTCAAACTGATATTTCTGAGGAAATATTGTTGATCCAATTAACAAAAATAGAAGCGTAAAAATTGATTTCATTTTTAATATCTTAATTTCTAATAATCAATATTAGCGAATAATGGAGTTAAAAGAAATATAATTTCAATACAACGAATCGCATTGAAGCGGATGTTCTCTAATCTATTCGATGAGGAATAATGAAAGTACTTACCGACAACTTAATACCGGTGTTAGACTAAGTTGGTCTTTGGGAATATTTAGTTAAATGTTGTAATTTTGGAACCAAAATTAATTGTCCCGTGGTGTAACTGGTTAACACGTCTGACTCTGGATCAGAAGAGTCTAGGTTCGAGTCCTAGCGGGACAGCTTTTCATTGAACAATGCACAATTAACAATTTTCAATTTAAACACACCTTAATTTTTCATTTATAATTGTTAATTGATTCTGGCGCGTTCGTCTAGTGGCTTAGGACGCCGCCCTCTCAAGGCGGAGATCGCGGGTTCGAATCCCGCACGCGCTACTAACTCATATCACAATTCTTAAGATACAAATCTCAAATTAAATCCATTCTCCAAAATTTAGTTGTTAAAATATCAATTGATTTATTGTAATATTTGCAGTGCAAATCTCAACTTAAAAAATATATCCTTAAATGAAACGCTTTGAAAAACATATTTTTATTTGTGAGAATAAAAGACCGGAAGGACATCCGCGAGGATGTTGTGCGGAGAAAAATAGCCCAGAAATAAAAGAGCTTTTTAAAAAGAGAATAAAGGAACTAGGACTCAACACAACCGTAAGAGCAAACTCTGCGGGATGTCTGGATGCCTGTGAGCACGGTGTTACTGTAGTTGTTTATCCAGAGCAAATCTGGTATGGTAAAGTAACTATTGATGACGTTGAGGAAATTATTCAACAGCATATTATTAAAAATTCCCCAGTCGAAAGACTAAAGATTACCGATGAAAAGTTTAATAAGGATAAAATCAAAAACTGAAATGCAAAGAGCATTGGAAATTTTGAAGAGGTTGAAGAAAGAATATCCTCATGTAAAAATTGCTCTAGAGTTTCAATCACCTTTCCAATTATTAATTTCAACAATCCTCTCCGCACAATGCACTGACCAAAGAGTAAACATGGTTACGAAATCACTTTTTAAGAAATACAAAAGGCCGCAGGATTTTTTAAACGTTTCGAATGAAGAGCTTGAGAAAGATATCTTCTCAACAGGTTTTTATCGGCAAAAGACAAAGAGCATTAAAAATTGCTGCAAAGCTCTTATAGAAAAACATAAAGGTAAAGTGCCCGCTGATTTTGAAGCTTTGCACTCATTACCGGGAGTTGGAAGAAAAACAGCTTCTGTGGTAGCTGGAAATGCTTTTGGAATTCCGGCCATTGCTGTTGATACACACGTAATAAGATTATCCAACCTTATGGGATTTGTTGATTCAGAAAAACCTGATAAAATAGAACAAAGTTTGAAAGAAATATTTCCTAAAAAGGAATGGATAAATCTTGGTCACTATTTAATGAATCATGGTAGAAATATTTGTATCGCCAGACGACCAAAATGTCTGCAATGTGTTGTTGGTGATTTGTGTCCAAGTTTCAATCCAAAAAAATGAATGAAAAAAAGGAGATTATCTAATGTCAGATTTCGAAAAAGATAGAGATTTTTGCTTTTCAATTCTTAATGAATACACAAAAAGTGAAAGCCTGATTAAGCATGCTCTTGCAGTCGAAACCTGCGTTCAGGCATATGCTATGAAAATGAACGAAGATGAAAAGTACTGGGGTAATGTTGCCTTACTGCATGATTTTGATTATGAGAAATTTCCTTCTGCAGAAGAGCATCCTTACAAGGGAAATGAAATACTAAAAGAGAAGGGATTTTCTGATGAATTCAGAAATGCTATTATGTCCCATGCTGATTACACAGGAGTAAAGAGAACTTCTCAGCTCGAAAAAGTGTTATTTGCTTGCGACGAACTTGCAGGATTTATTACTGCAGTAACCTACGTTCGTCCTTCAAGAACGGTAGATGAAGTGGAAGTAAAATCTGTATTGAAAAAAATGAAAGATAAAGCATTTGCCAGAACAGTCAGTAGAGAAGATATTATAAAAGGTGCGGAAGAGTTGGGTATCTCAATTGAAGAGCACATACAATTCTGCATAAACGCTATGAAAAATAAAAAGGAGCTACTTGGATTATGAAAGTAGGGGATCCAGTTTCAAACTTTGTGTTGATGGATGAAAATGGAAATAATTTTGAGCTTTACAAAAATCTTGATAAGCAAGTATTGCTAGCATTCTATCCAAAGGATGATACACCGGTTTGTTCTACTCAACTAAATGATTACAATCAAAACCTGGATGATTTCATCAAGCATGGAGTAAAGGTTGTAGGTATAAGCACCGATTCAGTTGAGTCTCATTCTAATTTTTGCAGTAAGCTAAAACTCAATTTTCCACTGCTCGCCGATCTGGATAAAACCGTGAGCAAACAATTTGATGCAGTAAATTTCCTCGGAATAAATAAGCGTCTCCTGGTGCTAATCGGAACTGATAAAAGAGTATTATGGACTGAAGCAACACTGTCATTCACGTACATCAAAACAGAGGAAATTCTGGAAAAAGTCAAGTTATTCTCTATCAAAGAAATGACTTGACTGGTAATCTAATAGT
>CAZLJI010000107.1:0-7587 GCA_964559565.1 uncultured Ignavibacteriaceae bacterium
TATTTCGTGGGCTACTCCTGCGGCAAGTCTTCCCATTGAAGCCATTTTGTCTGATTGAAAAAGCTGTAAACGTGCATCGGCTAATTTCTGTGTCATATTGTTGAAAGACTTACCAAGCAAACCAAGCTCATCAGATCCTAAATCTTTAATTACATAATTCAAATTCCCGGTCCCAACTTGTTCAGTTGCATTTACTAATTCATTGACGGGTTTTTCAATCCATCTTCTCACAAAAATTCCTATAATCAGACTTAACAAGGCAATTGCAATCACAGCAAAAACAATTGACCGGAATTCACTGCTTGCGATTTGTGCATCAACTTCTGTAAGACTCAATTTTACATCGAGTACACCGAGAACTTTTTGTTCTGCAGGATGAACATGGCAGTCAGCTTCCCAACAGGATTGTTCGTTATAAATGGGATTAATTATTCCAAGAATTCTTGAAGAATCCTGAGGTGAATCATAAATCCTCATCCTGTCTTCCATAGGTAACCGTTCAAGAGGTTCGTTAGCTGTATGACATCCATAACAGGCTTCAGCATTTTTATCCACCATCTGCCCAATATATTTTTTCTGTGAGGAAAAAATTATTGAACCTTCTTTATTAAAGATTCTGATTTCTTGTATTCCTGGATCTTTTGAAATAGTATTGATGATAGTATGCGTTTCATCAGTTCTGTTTTCGAGCATACTTAAGTGGGTACTGTTCCGGATAGTTTCACTCAACTTATTGGCATACCCCTCGGCCTGAGATATTAGCTCATTTCTTTGCGCCTGGATACTGAGAAACGAGTAAACACTAATGATAGCAACAGTAACAATTCCGACTGTTACAATCAGCTTAAGACTTATTTTTGTAAATGCCTGTTTGAGTTTCATTCCAAACCAATTATAAAAATTATTTTACTAGTTTCCCAGGTTTATTAGCTGGATAAGTCATATCATCATGGCAACCTTCGCAGGAAGGTTTCTTTGAATAATCTTCATTCGTATGACAATCACCGCAATCAAATTCAACATGCATTTCATCCAGTATTAATCCTGTGACTTTATGATTGAAATTTGATGAATTCCAAACTGAGTGACAAGTCTGGCATGAACTATTCAAACCTGTAAATAGCGTTTTAGTCTGGTGACAGCTTGTGCAATTCAATTTTGAATGATAGCTCTTCAACGCAAATCCAGTTCTTGCCAGGTGATTAAATGGAGCCATTTCTTTTGACGAATGACAGGATTCGCAGCCTGTTTTAACTTTTGTGTCGTGACAGCTTGAACAGTTTTTGTGTTTTATTTCAAGCGAAACCTTTTCAACTTTTTTCTCGGGTTCAGTTGAATGACATTTAGCGCAACTTTCCTGCTGATGACAGCTTTTACAGTCTAAACCGTAAATATCTGTATGTTCATTGTGGTAGAAAGTTACAAGCTTTCCTTTTTCATACATTGTATTATAAACTAGTTTTGTTGGAACTTTTATTTCCGGATGAACACGAGTCTGCTGATAATCTTTTCCTGTATATGCAGATTTGCCGCTTTCGTTTGTTTCGTGGCAACTTTCACAGGCAACATTGCTGCTCCACTCCTGATGACAACTCATACACTGTCTGTGATAAGCGCCTTTCAAATCGGGTTTGCTTATATCTGTTCTTTGCCTTTTTGGTTCGTGACAATTATCGCAGCCAACAACATCACCCGGTGGATTATAGTGGTGACACAATTCGCATCCACCTGACATTTCAGACATTTCTGCATGAATCCTATGTGAGAAGACAACCGGCTCATATAAATCCTGAACACTTTTCAGCTTATCCATTTTTATAAATGCAGGTGACTTTGCAGGTGACATATAAACTGTCATCATTTTCTCACGCGGACAAACTATCAAGCAGGGATTTGATTTGGTTGGTGTTTCGCACGCATGGCATAGGCTGCAATTAAATTTCAATTGTGAATGGCCCTGTGCAATTACAGGAATAGTTAATAACACAACTGTAAAAAGGCTAATAGTTATTTTGATTAAAGTTTTCATCATACACCTTTAATTGCATATTTAGTTTTTCTCAATGCACTTTTTACAGGCAGACTGATAATCGGGAATATCATTACGAATGCACGGTAAATCAATATTTCAAGTGCAACAAATCCAAGTGTTACCGATATTTCACCAATCGACGGGAAATATGAAGTTTCTGTATAGGGAGGATTGTAAGCAATAACGAAATTATTGAATCGATTTAGAACAACACCAAAAATCACAAGCATTGAAGCGATGTATAGTCCCGTCGTTGATTGCCGAACTGATGACGAAAGAAACATTCGGAGTGGGATAATAACTCCAAAGACCATTTCAATCGTGAACATTATGCTTGGAAGAGTAAGTTCAGTCAGATAAACAAATGATTCCCTTATGAACATATCACCAATTTTTGCAGCTAAATAAATTCCGAGAATCGGTCCAATAAATCTTGAAAGGCTGGTTAAAACATCTTTTTCTGGTTTAAGCCCAAATGATTTCGATGCAGAAAGTGACTCCATTATCACCATAGGAAATCCAACTGAGAAAGCTGATAACAAAAACAAAAGAGGTAAAACAGGTGTTTGCCAAAGTGGATGCATTTTCTCTCCGGCAATAATCATTAAAGTACCAAGTGAGGATTGGTGCAAGCAAGAAAGAACAACTCCAGCAATTATAAAGACGAACATGAACTTATTTAATGTTCGATCCAATAATCTGAGCAAACTATCAAGAATTTTATTGAACATCGAAAGAAAACCAGGAAGGTTAACTCTTCCAATAAATCTTTCAGTGACAATTGGCAAAAATTCAATATAGAGTACACTTAAGTATACCATAACACAAATGCCCACTTCAAATAACGCAGAGTTACCATTCCACATTATAAGCGGGTGCCAAACATAATACCACCTGCCGATATCGGTTACAACACCAAGAGCAACAAAAGTATAGCCGAGCAATGCAGTTAAGAGCGCAGGTCTAACCAGCACTTCATATTTATCACGATGCCAGATATGACCTAATGCAGCAGTAGTAAATCCACCTGCAGCTAGGGCAACACCGGCCGCAACATCTAAGCCTATCCAGATTCCCCACGGAAAAAACTGAGTTAAATTGGTTACGGCACCGAGACCAAATAAATATCTAACAGCTAGAAAAGCTAAACCAGCAAGAGCAATCAAAGAAATGAATATAACCCAAGGAGTAAAATATTTGTGTTTAATTTGTTCGGGTTGAAATTCGTGTTCCATTATCCTTTGCCCTCCGCTTTATTATCTTTATTTTTTGAAATCCACATTATCCCACCGAGTAAAGCGTAGAGTGCAATAGGAGGAACGAAATATGCAAAAATTCCATGCTGGATTGACTCAGAGACACCCGGTGCAGGTTTGTCACCAAATTTCGGGAAGTCCAATTCGGTAAAATCTCTGCTTGCAAGATACATCCAGGATGTACCTCCAACTTCAGTGAATCCATAAATTTTATTTTTGTACCGATCCGGATACATATCAATTCTTTTTTCTGCGACTTCAACTAAATTTCTTCGTCTGCCATAAGTAAGAGCTTCCACTGGACAGATTTCAACGCAAGCGGGAAGTCGCCCTTCCTTTGTTCTTTCAATACAGAAATCGCATTTGTGAATATCTGGCTCGATAGCTTTTTGGTAATCAAAAGTTGGAACCTGGAATGGACACGCAACCATACAGTAACGACAACCAATACACATATCTGTGTCCCAGATTACAGCTCCATTTTCTTGTTTTGAAAAAGCACCGACGATACAAGCAGAAACGCAAGCAGGATGATCACAATGCATGCACTGAACTTTTACATTTAATGGACTTCTGGGGTCTGCAGGATTCTCATATCTGTTAACAACAGTGTAAGCATCATTTGCAGGTCTCCTCATTTTTTCAAATACCGATTCATCACTGTAATCTTCAAGATTGCCGGTTGGAATATTGTGAGCTGTTTTACATGCCCATTCACATCTTCGGCATCCGATGCACACAGTAGTGTCCACTAGAACACCCATTCTGTCTTCGGATAAATCTGATTTTGATTGTGCTAATAATTTTTTGGCAGGTATGCCTGAAACTGTTGCTCCAACTACTCCCAAAGTTTTCAGGAAGTTTCGGCGGTTCAATTCTCCCATAATATCACCATTTTTGTTAGGATTTGTTCAGTGGATTTTTTTCCTTTACAGCAAAATCGTACCAATATTATGCCCTATTAATATAATGCGACTTACTCAAAAGTTCCAAAAATTTAGCATTTTCGAAGGAATTAGAATATGAGATTAATTGACAAATGTTAATCATCTCTTATTTGTGATAATTCAATATATGCCGGTTGGCAATATTGAGAATTAGGTATGGCAATTATTGAGGAATGCATTGTTGAGACCTTGTAGTTCGAGATTTATAAACAGCTTTTTGAATGATGATACTAAAATTGAATTATGAGCTAAATCAGATTAGCGAATGCTTATTTCCGCAGCGGGGGCAAAAAAGCTCCGTCTTTTTATAGTCGGGTGGGATTTTAATTTTCAGACCACAGGAGCAATCGATGAAAGAGTAGTTGTTCACTCTCATCATTATGTCGCCGGTATCTCTCTTAGTCTGCTTATTTAAACCTAGTGCCACAGGTGTGACTGCTGCTTCTTTCAAACCTATAGTTGTCTGATCCGCTAAACCTGATGAAGGTATAATCTGAGATTGACTTCTTTTTATTTTATTGAATGCATTCTGATAATCAACATAGTTCGCACCGCCGGACATACTTCTAAGAATTCTTACTCTTTCGGAAATTGGCGGATGTGTGCTGGTAAGATCAGTAAGTTTCTGTCCTTTCGGTTTAAGTGGGTTAACGATATACATCGGCGCAGTAACTTTGTTCGCTGTTTTTAACTCTTCGGTCGAGTTAGCAATTTTTTCAAGAGCAGATGCTAATCCTTCAGGATATCTTGTATATCTGACTGCAGAAGCATCAGCCAGATATTCTCTCTTTCTTGAAATGGCGAAGTAAAGAAGTTGTGCGAGTATTGGTGCAAGTATCGCGAATACGATGGCAACAATCATGATTATCATTTGTCCCTGTCCACTGCTCTTTGAAGATTTGGAACTGTATCTTCCACCACCAAACCAAAGACTCCGCAGAAAAACTTCTGAGATTAGCACAATGCTGCCAAGCATAATTCCTGCAAATGTCATAAATAAAACATCGCGGTTAACAATGTGTGATACTTCGTGAGCAACGACTCCCTGAAGTTCATCTCTGTTTAATCTTGCAAGAAGACCTGCAGTAACTGCAACTGCACTATTCTCCGGCTTGATACCAGTTGCAAATGCATTCGGTGCAGCTTCGTTGATGATATAGACTTTGGGCATCGCAGGAAGACTTGCAGAAATTTTCATTTCCTCAACAATGTTAAACAGCTGTGGATGAACTTTTTTTGTTACTTCTTTTGCACCGCTTACAGCTAAAAGAATTTTGCTTCCGCTGAAGTAGCTGATAAGTGATAATATTCCCCAGATGACAAACGCAAAGAAAATCCCGATGAATCCACCGCCATCGGGATAATATGCAGTGCCAAAAAAATACCCGAGAAGCAATAAAGTAATACCCATAGAAATGAAGAGTACTAAGGATTTACGCCTGTTTGCTTCAATTAATTCCCACATCAAAATCTCATTGTATGAATGTATGGTTGTATGAAATAATCAAAAGCTAACTTTCGGGACTTCTCGTTTTTTTACATCTTCAACTTCAAAGAATTCTTCTTCGGTAAACTTGAACATCCCAGCGATAATGTTTGATGGGAACATCTGGATTTTGTTATTATAGAAAAGCACCTGATCATTATAGCTTTGTCTTGCATAAGAAATTCTATTTTCTGTTGAAGTTAGCTCTTCCTGTAGTGCAAGGAAGTTCTGGTTTGCTTTTAAGTCAGGATAGTTTTCAACCTGAACACGAAGTTGCCCCAATGCACCACTAAGCAAGCCTTCTGCCTGTGCCTTTTCACCTACAGTTCCGGCATCCATTGCCTGGCTGCGATACTTTGTGATGTTTTCCATTATCTCACGTTCGTGCTTCATATAACCTTTTACGGTTTCAAGAAGATTTGGAATAAGATCGTGTCGTCTTTTTAACTGAACGTCAATCTGGGACCAGGCATTCTTTACCTTGTTCCTCAATTGAATAAGTGAGTTGTACATTGAAATGACGAACAATACAACTACTGCAATAA
The DNA here is from genome assembly GCA_964559565.1 of uncultured Ignavibacteriaceae bacterium. GTDB lineage: Bacteria > Bacteroidota > Ignavibacteria > Ignavibacteriales > Ignavibacteriaceae > IGN2. The sequence continues at coordinate 6,267 of CAZLJI010000107.1, forward strand.
CAACCAGCACTATTATTAATGTCATTTGCTTCCTCCATTATTTTGGGATGAATTTTCAAACATATCTTTTAAAAGATTGATTATTTTATTCCCCTTGTTCACGGAACCAAACTCAACAACTTTTTGAAGCTCGCCTTTATCGAACCAGATTCCGTGATTCTTTTTGCACTTGTCAACTACGACTTTTCCCTTTTCTCCAATCTCAGATTTTTTCATTTGCTTTCCGCAGATGGGACAATCATAGCTTTTTTCTTTTACAGTTTCAACTTCTTTGAACAAATTGATCAACTTGTTCCTATCTTCATCTGTTTCAAGAAGCAGTTCAAGCTCACCTGCATCAAGCCATATTCCTTCACAGCTTGTGCAGTAATCAACCTCAACCTGCTCAAGCTCGAGCACAATTAATGGTTCTTTGCAGACCGGACAATTCATTATGATTAATTAAAATAAATTATAAGATATTCCTAATTGTAATGCTTCTTTAAGCTGTCTCTGTATAGATTCATCTTCATCATAAATCAATAGCACATTAAATGAAACAGATATGTAATCATTAACTTTGGCTACTATCAGGTTATCCCATCTTACGTCCCAAATACTAAGATCATCAAAAGTTCCAAATAGTCTTAGACTTGTCAGGTAAGCCATATTCTCCATGAATTCCCACTTGTACTCTGTAACTGACTCAAGACCAGTTTCGTTCTTAAATTTCTCAATTTCATTCAGAGTTTCCGGATCATCTGAATATTGATTGAACTGATTAGTAAAAGTTTGCTTCATTCCTATACCAAGTCTGGTTGAGAAATTAGGGATTTGGTCATAAACCAAACCAATCGCTTCTGTCAAATAGAAAGGATCCATAAAATCAACTATTTGAAACGAAGGAATACTATCGTAATTAAATCCTTTGGTTACTGCCGTTCTTGCTGTTAAACCTGCATACGGACTAACTGCCCAGCCGACATGATAGATCAAAGTACTTTCAAAAAATATTTCGTTATCATTTGTCCGATATTCTTCATCTCCGATTTTAGTTCTGCCATAAGCAAACTTTAATCCGTTTCTCCATTTCCACGGGTCACCGATATAATCAAGACCGAGCAATGAAAAGAAAGTGAATGATAAAGAGTTTTGTCCACCTTGTGACCAATTATCGAAGGCGACTTGTGAAAGGTTTATACCAACCACTCCTCTTGGAGTCCAGAGTGTATCTTTCTTTTCTTCAGTTGCCTCCTGAGCAAAAGATATAATTGTGAATAAAGCTAATAAACAGAAAGTTAGAATTGTTCTCATTTGTGTCCCTTATTTTTTATTTATTGTA
>CAZLJI010000108.1:0-5123 GCA_964559565.1 uncultured Ignavibacteriaceae bacterium
TCAACAACAATATTATACTCGATTCCAATTTCTGAATTTGTATCACTTAAGGTTTTTGATGTTTTGGGAAATGAGGTTACAACATTAGTTAACGAGCAAAAATCCCCCGGGAGTTATAAGGTTAATTTAAATGCAGAAAGCTTTTCCGGCGGAATTTATTTTTACAAACTTCAGGCAGGAAGTTTTATTGAAACCAAGAAATTAATACTGATAAAATAATTTTATTAGCTAAAATAAATCCATATCAACCCAACACTAACAATCAACAGAACTGATAAAAGGAAATCTCTCCTTCTCCATTCTTTGCCTTCATCTCTGCTTTCGCCCGTTGTTGTATGAATAGTGAGTCCCTCAACTTTTTGTGATGGTGGCTGTGGAGTAAGATAGCTCACAACAACCAGCACTAATGTGCAGATCAGAAAAAGTAAGAACGCAAAGTGAAGAAAATTAATATCGGCATATTGATATAATATTCCACCGAGCGAATCTTTCATCAGTTCTAACATCAATCTTAATATTCCAAGGACAAATCCAGTTAGCAAAGCAGCAATTGCTCCTTGCGAATTAACTCTTTTTGAAAGAACGCCAATTAAAAATATAGCAGCAATTGGAGGGGCAATATATGCTTGAACGCTTTGTAGATATTGATAGATCTGACCTGAAATTAATTTCATCATCGGAATCCACATTAAACCAAAAGCAACTAATATGACTGTTGCAATTCTTCCTACAAGGACTAAAGTTTTTTCAGATGATTCGGGTCGAAGCTTTTTATAAATATCCCATGTTATTAATGTCGAGCAGGAATTAAAAACAGATGAAAGAGAGCTCATCAATGCTGCGAGCAATCCAGCGACAACAATGCCTTTTAACCCTACGGGGAGAAGTGTTCCAACCAAAGTTGGCAAAGCGTGATCTGGAGATTCCAGAGTAAGCACACCGGTTTGTGTTAATGCGTACGCAATCACCCCCGGAATTACAAAAAGAAAAAGTGGAAGCATTTTTAAATATCCGGCGAAAATTGTTCCTCGTCTTGAATGATTTATATCTTTTCCCGACAAAACTCTTTGTACAATGAATTGATCTGTGCACCAGTACCAAACACCAAGTATCGGTGCACCGAAAATTATTCCTGTCCATGGAAAATTTGGATCTGTCATTGGCTTCCAAAGACTAAAAAATCCTTGCCCAGCATTGTTGTACAACTCTTCAATTCCTCCAAGCTTGATCAATCCAACAATAGTTACAGTAATTGCTCCGCCAATAAGAATAAACATCTGAACCATATCTGTGTAAAGAACGGCTCGCAATCCACCAAGCACAGTATAAATTCCGGTGATAATTACTACAATCAATGCGCCTGTCCAGAATTCAATTCCCATCAGCGACTCAAAAACAATTCCACCAGCAGCTATCGTAACTGAAATTTTTGTTAACACATAACCAACGATTGATATTATAGCAAGATACCAACGAGCACCAGAAGAATACCTGCGTTCTAAAAATTCGGGCATTGTAAAGACACCACTCTTCAGATAAAACGGAACAAAAAGCCATCCAAGTATTAGTAAAATTAATGAGGCGAGAATTTCAAACTGACCGACAGCGACACCACTTGCTGCGCCTGTCCCTGCTAATCCAACAAGGTGCTCGCTTCCAATGTTTGAGGCAAAGAGCGAAGCTCCAATTATAAACCAACCAACATTTCTTCCTGCAAGAAAGTAATCGGATGAATCTTTACTCTTTCTTTTCTTGCTGAATGATGACCAGAATGCAACAAGAAAAACTATTATGAAGTATGCTGCGATTAATATCCAGTCTAAGTATTCAAGCATGATGATTCCATTATTAATTACATTTATTTATCAGTAGTTGTCATTCTGACGAAGTTCACGATTAGTGGACGAGTCCAGAATCTGAGCTATACCATTCAGATTCCCGGCAACCTGTCTATCGACAGGTAGAGCGGGAATGACGTACGCTCTGTTCCCATTTACTCTACTAGTATAAAACTGATTGCTGTTCCGCCACCAGGTGCAAGTTTAAATTTCAATGAATCGATACTTTTAACCAGCATACTTTCAATTTTATATGCTGTTGGATTTTTATTCCAATCAGAATCATCAGAATCTGAGTAAATATTCGCTGTGTATTCTTTACCAGCATCTAAAAAACTCAGAGATATATCGATCACTCTTTCATTTTCATCAGTGATACTTCCAAGAAACCATTTATCAGTATCTCTTTCTTTTCTTGCCATGGTAATGAACTCGCCAATCTCACCATTCAGAACAATTGATGTATCCCAATCAACACCAACATCTCTAATGAACTGGAATGCAGGATGACCCTCGTAGTTTTCAGGAAGATCTGCTGCCATCTGGAACGGACTATAAATAATAACATATAGTGCAAGCTGGTGAGCAATCGTTGTGTTAACCTGATTTTCTTTTTTATACTTGTCAAACTTTATATCAAAAATACCTGGAGTGTAATCAATCGGTCCGGCAAGCATTCTTGTAAACGGGACAATTGTTAAATGTTCAGGCGGATTGCCGCCATCGAGCGACCAAGCATTAAATTCCTGTCCACGTAATCCTTCAGCACTCATGAGGTTTGGATAAGTTCGACGAAAACCCGTTGGTTTAATTGGCTCATGAACATTAATCATCATCTTGTATTCTGCTGTTTTTTGCATCACCTTTCTATAGTGATTTACCATCCATTGTCCGTGGTGGTATTCTCCATCTGGAAGGATCTGTCCAACATAACCTGTTTTAACAGCATTGATTCCAAGATTTCTGCATAATGTAAAAGCAGTATCCATTTGCTTTTCATAAGTCATAATTGCTGCAGAAGTTTCATGATGCATGATGATGTTAACTCCCTTTTCATTTGCGTACCTAACAACTTCATTTAAATCATAGTCGGGATATGGAGTTACGAAATCAAAAATACCTTCACGGTCGTGTGTACCAAACCAATTTTCCCAGCCGGTATTCCAACCTTCAACGAGCACAGCACCAATATTATTTTTTGAAGCAAAGTCAATTTGTCGTTTTGCGTTCTCGGTTGTTGCACCATGTCTCCCACCTTCCATTTTCCAGGTACTTTTATCCAAATGCATCTCCCACCAGATTCCAACATACTTAGTAGGTTTTATCCATGAAACATCGTCAATAACATTTGGTTCATTAAGATTTAGAATTGTTCTTGAGCTTACTAGGTCACCGGCTTCATCTCCAATTAAAATTAATCTCCACGGAGTAACAAAAGGCGTTTCAGTTTTTACTTTTATACCAGCATCATTACCAACAAGCTCACTTTGAAAGAGAAGATTCTCTTTATCGACCTTTAAAGTCATATCAGCATAGTTTTTAAGATTTGCTTCAAGAATGCTGATATATATTGCATTATTGGTTTTCATCGTAACTGGAAGATTTACTGCATTTTCAGGAATGTAAGTTTGAGCCAGGCTCTCATGACCACGTTTCGAGAGTGCATCAATTTCCGAAACGCGGGTTGTATTAAAGAGATGTTCATAAATATCCCAATCACCCGGAGACCACCAGGTAGTATGATCTCCGGTAAATTTGAACTGAGTGTTCTCATCTATTATGACAACATCTTTTAAATTTTCCTGACGCGGAAATTCAAACCTGAATCCAACACCATCATCAAACACTCTAAATACAACGAAAAATCTTCTCTCCTTATCACCTTTTTCCTTCAATTCAATTTTCAGTTCATTGTAATTGTTTCTGATGAATCGCTGCTCACCCCAAACCGTTTCCCAGGTTTCATCAAATGAAGAAGTATAAGAATTGATGATTTCTAAATTGTCCTTGAATGGGAGTTTGTCCTGAAAATCAAATCCAAAGAAAGAAGTATCTACTACTTTCTTTTCCAAATAATGAATAAGGTATCCTGCTTTCCCATTTTCTGATAAAAAGAAATTGATTTTTATTTTTTCATCAGGTGAAGAAGTTTCAAGGCCATCAATTCTATTTCCACATTGAATCAAAAAAAGTGATGATAAAAAAATTAATATCAGCTGAGCGGTTAACTTCATTTCAATAATCAGGAAATCGTTTTAATCAAAATCAAAATTAAAAATTGGAAACACTGGAAGAAATCCACCACTGCCAATTATATTAATTAATCCTAACTGCAATCCTTCAAGAGTTGCTGCATAATTCACTATAGAAAATTGAAGACCGTTAAAATGACCCCCATGGTAGTTAACCCAGGATGTTTGTAACCCGACAAAGTTTCCCTTGGAAATATTTACTAAAGCACTTTGCCATCCCGTAAATCCTCCATCAGTTATATTAACCCCACCCCACTGTACGCCAAGTTGTGAGCCCGTTGTTTGATTTACTAGTCCCATATCAAATCCTGTTACATTAGCATTCTTTGTATAAATAAGATTTAACCTTATACCGTTAACAGATTCACCTTCGGGAACAATTTGGATTGGATTAAATAACGAAAGTTGAATTGGGTTTCCCTGTGAATAAATTACCGAGTTGAAACTTGCAAAGAGGATCATAACAAAAAGAGCAGATTTCAAAATTTGCATTTCTTTCCTTTCTGATTAATGTGAGTTATTATTTGTTAAGTAAAAATATAATTCTTCTATTAATTTTTACAGGTTTAATAATTTAAATCTAATTCGCAGCACGCCATCTTTGAAGTCTGTAGAAATTATTTTAAAGTCACCTATTTCTTTAGTATGAGTTACATGTGATCCGCTGCAAGGGCAGGCATCGTATTCACCAATTTTTATAACTCTAACCTTTTCACCTGCATCCTCAGGAAGTCTTGAAAGATTAAACTTTTTCAGGGCTTCATCTTTGGTATAGAACTCCTCATCGACAATCAAATCCTGTTGAATCACATCATTAACTTTATTATTAAGCAGTTGAATTTCTTCTTCCGTTAGATTCCGGTCAAAGCGATAGTCACATTTTGATTTTTTCTTTTCGATATGATTGCTGAATGATCTTCCACAGTTGAACATTCTCACCATTGTCTGATTAAGAATGTGTTCGGCCGAGTGCATCTGAGGATTGTACAGTTTGTTAGATTTTATCTCACGATTATGTTCTTCATCCATAATA
>CAZLJI010000108.1:5133-7559 GCA_964559565.1 uncultured Ignavibacteriaceae bacterium
TCAAATTGTTTTTCCTTTTAAGCTAAAAATCGATATACTCGCAGCATAAAACGTGAGTAAAAATACAAAAACAAAATGGAATTCTTCATGAAAAATAATAAATCGAGTTTCTACTATTTCTTTCTGGGAATAATAGTAACATTAGGTTTAGTAATTCTCTCCATAACATTATTTTTTGCAGATAATACTACCAATGCCAACAGCAATCCTGATGAAAATTTTCCTCAGGGATATAGAATAGTATCTCCAGAGTTGCCTAACTATCTTGAATTCGCGGGTGAAAAAGTCCCAACCGAAAACTTTGAAGTATTAGAGAGAATGGAAAGAGAGTTTCTCTCAAATACGTACTGGCACTCAGCAACTATACTTGCAATTAAAAGAGCAAACAGATGGTTTCCTGTTATCGAACCTATATTAAAAAAGAATAACATACCTGATGATTTTAAATACTTGGCAGTTGCAGAAAGTAATTTGGAAAATGTTATTTCTCCAGCAGGCGCCACGGGATTCTGGCAGTTCATGAAACCAGCAGGTGAAAAGTATGGACTAGAAATAAATTCGCAGGTGGATGAAAGATATGATGTTGAAAAATCAACTGGAGCTGCTTGCAAGTATCTTCGTGATTCTTATGATATGTTCGGGAGCTGGGTAGTATCTGCTGCTTCATATAATATGGGACAGGATGGAGTGCAAAAACAGAGAGAAAGACAAAAAGTAAAGAATTACTTCAACTTAGTTTTAAATTCAGAAACTTCGAGATTTGTTGCCAGGATTGTTTCGCTTAAGTATATCCTTCAAAATCCTGAAAAGTACGGGTTCGATATAAAGACCGAAGACAAATACAAACCACTCGATTATTCTGAAGTAACGCTTGATAGCTCAGTTGCTGATCTTGCAGATTATGCAACACGTTTGGGAGTTAATTATTTTATTTTGAAAATGTATAACCCTTGGTTGCGTGATAATTATCTAAGCAACAAAACTAATACAGCTTATACGATAAAATTACCAAAAGAGGGTTCCATAGAAATTATAGCTGAGTAATTTTAAATCATTGGTTGATTTTGGTCGAGACGGTTAAGATTAAAATTTTAATTTGAGAGTACATCTACTGTGCCACTAACTGTTCCCGGATGCAGCCACAGAACCAGCGAAGAGGATTCCCCATAGAAATTTACTATCCAGTCGGCTTCATCCCGTACATTCAAAGTGTCTAATGATTTACTTGGAATGAGGAACATATCAATTTTTCCACCGGGGTTAGCAGCTCTGAAAGTGGATACGTCGCTCCTGGCTAACATTTTTTCCATTACCTGTGGACTATCATCATAGGATGCAGATGTACTGATATTAACTTCTGCAAGCCTGCTGAACACTGAGCCCAATATATTTTGTGCCTGAGCATTTTTTATGAAAGTGAGCATCGTATTAAAATTGATTGGGGATTTAATTGGATAGGAATTATACACCGGGACATAAAACTCGTTCGATTGTGCTGAATCAGATTGAACAACATAAACAAAAGCATTCTCAGTGGGCTTCAGTAAATCAACTTGACCCTTGGTATTAACATTAAGACCATAAACAGCTGCGAGTTTTGCATCACTAGCAAAATTGCTTTTGGCTGTATTCAGAACTTCACCAACTTTTGATTTGGCCGTAATTACAGAGTCTCCGAATTCACTAATTATATCTTCCGGGTTACAAGCAGAAACAATAAACATGAAAAGAACAAAAGGCATAATTTTATTTTTCATTTGTTTTCTCTCGCCAATCATTAATATGAATTAATGTTTTCAATTGACTCGTCCTGATTAAATATTCATTATTTTGGTTCCCACTCAACTCCATCACACGGAATGTAATTCTCGGTTGGGTGTTTATCATATTTAATACAAAGTACAGCAGACTTGTCAAAATTTTTACAACTCGAACAAAGTGATGATTCAATTACTTTCTTATTGTGCTGCTCAAACCATCTATAACTCACCATAGCGGGATGAATAATAAGTACATATATTGCTGCTACACTAACCATCCACCAAAGTTGGGTGTCCATATGTGACCTGAGGATCCACAAAACGGGAATGGTGATTGCGGTCCTGATTATTGTCCAGAAAACTATTGCGCCCAAGTAATAAGTATATGTTTTAATGAAAAGTATTTATTACAAAATGCTAAAATAATGCCAGTATAAAAAGCCCAAATTCTTATGTTGAAAGGACAGTTTTAATTTCTTGCAGGAGTTAGAATGCTTGTAATTTTTACATTTAAATATTAATATTGAAGGTGCTTAAACTAAAGTTTTAGAGTGATTGGTCTTTGTAAATATTTATAGAGAAAGAAGATAGAGTGAGCGCGGGTGGTTTCGAACCACCGACCCTCTGCTTAAAAGGCAGATGCTCTACCCCTGAGCTACGCGCCCT
>CAZLJI010000109.1:0-7474 GCA_964559565.1 uncultured Ignavibacteriaceae bacterium
TGTAGGGTTATCTCTGCAGTCTATTTTTCTGTGCTATAATTCTTCCACACTAACCAACTGATGGAGTTTTTATGAAATACATTAAGTCTGATTCTCGTGGTGCTACTGCAGGTGGCCTTGAACACAACGACTGCACAGTACGTGCTTTGGCTAATGCAAGTGGTATGGATTACTTTGATGCTCACAATCTGTTGAGTAAATACGGTCGTAAAAAACGCTGTGGTGCAAAGTTCCCTACAATGCACAGTGCTTACAAAGAAGCTGGTTTTGTACTTGATTCTGTGCATGGTACTAACACTCAGTCCCGATACGTGGCTCGTATTACTAAACGTGAAGCTGAAGCTGGTATTACTCTTGGTAAAATCCTTCCTAAGCTTTCTTTTGGTGAATACATTGTAAACGTCAACGGTCATGCTTTGGCTGTAGTCAATGGTAAAGTCATTGATACTTTTGATAACTCATCATCTAAGCGAGTGGTAGCAGTCTTCAAAAAGATTGAAAAGTTTGGTGAATAAGTAAAAATCTCTGGTATAATCTAATCTTAAATAACACAACTGAAAGGAAATCCAAATGTCAAGCTCTAAAGTTTTCGCCAGCATGATCGACAATTCAAACGGTAAGATGGTTACTGTCACTTTTATCAAACAAGATGGTAGCACTCGTGTTCTCAATGGTCGCCTTGGTGTAAAGAAGTATCTCAAAGGTGGTAAACCGAATGTAGATGCCAACGAATACATCAGCATTTATGATGTACAAAATAAAGGTTATCGCAGTGTAAACCGCAGTACAATCATTGGTTTGCGTATGCAAGGTATTGAAGCTGTAGCTGTTTGATTGGAGTAAAGCATGAAAGAATACACTATCGCTGAAATCTTGCACTACGCTGCAGACAAGAAACTTGCCAGTAAAGAAGAGCAGTGCTGGAATCGTGGTGGAAGCAAAGAGAAGTTCTCATGCTGTGCTGTAAGTGAAGCTGTATGGGAACTCTGGAATAAAGATCAAATTGTATCCGAAGGTGAGCGTGATGAACTTATCAATCGTTGTTTTGATGGTTTAGCAGCTATGGGTTGTCCTACAAATTCTATTGATGCTTTCAATGACAATGGTGAATTTATTGCGCAAAATCAACAAGCTCGATATGCATGGTTGAAATTTGCTGCTATGATTGCAGAAGAGCAAGGTGTATGAGCAAGAAGAGTAAAAAGCTGCAGCTAAAGCAAAGGAACTATCTGGTGGCTATTGTCATGAAGAAAGCTGTACAGAAGCACAAAGATAGGAAACGCAAGGCTAAACAAACACATCAACAGGAGAATGATTATGAGTAAAGTACAAGATGAGTTGGCTTATCTAAAACTGATCGCACAAGTTGCAGAAATAAATAAAGATGCTGCAGATTATATGCAGGGTCCAATGCGTGAACTTATTGGGTTTGGACCATCAGGTGACCTTTGGGAAGTTGTTGTATGGGAAAATACATTGCAAGGCACTGACTTCTGGTATGATATTGTTTGTAAACTAGGAATAGATAATGATGAATAGAATCACATACAACAGTTTCAACGGTAAGTTCTTCTATGAGATGACTAGACCTGAGCTAGAGCATTGCATGGAAATTATCAAGGCTCAAATTGATGCTTATCGTCCAAGTATCTCAGGTATCTGTATCTCTGATCAAGAACGTCAGCAAGAGCGTTGGAATGCATGGCAGAATGCAAACCACAATTTAACAAAGTTACTAGAAGGAGAAAATCATGTTTATTGAATTTAAAACACGTTCTGGTAAAGAAACATTTGTATTGAATGCTTTTCAGATTGTATCAGTGCATAAAACACAAGATGATTGTGTGCAAATTAATACTACAGATACACACCATAATTATGTCACTAGTGAAAAGTACGAAGATGTAATTGAGAAACTAAGTACAATTCAATAAGGAGAAAATCATGGATGTAACACTAGCTAAAGAAAACGCAGATGGTAGTGCAGTATTTACCTTTGATATGTCACCAGAGGAGACTCGGATGATGGTTCTTCTAGGTATTAAAACAGCCCTTCTAGCGGGTATTGAAGAGGCAAAGCTGTGGAATGGTGATGCTGACCTTGAGGAGCTACAACAGGATAATGCAGGGTTGAGTGACTAAAAATTGTTTGAAATATTTGCTGTAGTTTGCGTTTGAGATGAATTTCTGGTGTATAATTCAATCATGATACGGTAGCTTAATGATAGAGCAGCAGGAACACAGGTAAAGACGACTACCTGCAAGTAAAGGTTCAACTCCTTTCCGTATCACCTTTAATTCAACAACTGGAGTTCAAAATGCAAGTCTTTATCGTGATGGCTATGTCAGGTTACAGTGGTAACGAGCATGATGTGTGGTACAATGAGCGTGTGTTTTCTACAAAAGAATCTGCAATTAAATACATTGAGCAAAAGAAAAAGAATGGTTCTGATGTAGAATACGAGATTGCAGTTGAAGAAGTTTACGCTTAATTGGAGAACATCATGAAAGCATACAAACACCTCGTCAAACATGCCTTAGCTCAAGGTCATACCTGTAGTGTATGGGACGGTGAAGAGTGGCAGGTGAGTCACAGTACAAAGTACCAGAACATCATTGATGCGATTGAATCCGTAGAGGACGCATACCTAGTCATTCGACTTGCTGTTGGTGGTGAACGCATCGGATGGGCACAAATTATTCCTTACGGTCTTGAAGATGATGAAACAGTTGTGGATTATATCTGTAGTGATTTTATGGAAAATTGGTCTGCAGAGTACGAAAAAACCGTGGTATAATTTAAGCTCAACTTCTGGAGAATACAATGAAATGCAACTACAATGCTGGTTCAAACTTTGATCGTAAAGGTCAGTGGATCATTGCTAAATACCTCGACAGCGCATGGGTTACTGGCATTGTGCAAGAAACTCGTGTAAAATACGGTGGTAAAGTACAGCACACTATCATTAGTGATTCACCTACTTACTTCGGTGAAGAGCTAAGAGAAGTTGGTAGTACTTTTCTGGTAGAAGAAGAGGATATCTCGGAAGCTCAATTCTTGGAGGTTAATCTGTGAATCTATACCGCAAGATGCACAAGGATTTCTTCTTTGCTGCTGCTTCTCTGCGAAATACATACGGAATACAGTATTTGTATTCCGATCATATATTTGCAGGTAAGTGGTTAACAGAAGATGAAATCAAGGATTTTACATTGGCTTACATGCAAGGAGGCGAACTATGACACGCATTGGTGATTTTGAAAACTTTATACAGATGGAAGCAATTTGTACTTACCTGAAAAGCTTTGGTTATAAGGCTAAGGTTGACAACAATGCTTTGGTTGTTCATGTACAAGACCCTAAATTGGACACTTTTGTTGTGGTAGCTATTCCTACATGGGAAGCAGCAAGAGAATTTATTAAAGTTCGTGCAGAGAGCTAAATTTCTGCTATAATTTAACCTTCAGCAGCTAATTAAGGAAACAATCATGGCTTATGTATCTCAAGAAGTTATCACCAAGGCTCGTACTGCACTTAAAGCTCTCAATAAAGAGTACGGTGTAAAGAGCACTCTCAGCGGTAAAGGTGGATTGTGCTTGAATCTTACCGTTGCAGAAGGTAGCATTGACTTTCTGAATAACTACTGCGAGACTATCGCAAGTAAACGCATCCATCGTGATGTTGAGCAGACTATTGCTTGGGTTAAGCTTGAGCAAGGTATTCAAATCAATCATTATTATCTGGATACTCAGTTTTCTGGTAAAGCTCTAGAATACATGGAGAAAGCCAAAGCTATTATGTCAGTTGATCATTGGGATGAATCAGATAGTCAAAGCGACTATTTTCATTGTGCGTACTACATGAATATGCGAGTTGGAACTTACAAGAAAGGTTATAAATTGGTGAAGTGAAAGTGAGTGATGAAGTATTTACCCGAGATTAATTTCTCGGGTTTTTTTTTACTTTTTATTTTGAAAAGCCGCTTTCAGGTTTACTTGCAATTTTTACCCAAAAACCCATTTGCCGTTTTATTTTAAAAAGCCGCTTTGGTAATTCTCAAGCGAAAGACCTAAAGTTAATCCGGGCTGCGCCGACCGCAGAGTCACTTACCATACCGTTCAGTCAGAAACTAGACGGTTCAGTCGTAAAGTGACCGGAGAGTTCAAATTATGACCAAGCAGTCACAAAATATATCAGTCAGTCATTATATAAGCGTTTACTTATATAAGCGAACAATTATATAAGGGTTGACTTATATAAGCAATTCATTATATAAGCAAAGGATTATATAAGCGTTTACTTATATAAGGTTATCCACAGGTTATCCACAGGGTCAAAAGTTATGCACAGGATAGCAGGATTCATGCCAGAGTTATCCACAGGTTATCAGTCTTATATAAGAGTCAAAATGTGGATAACATGCACTAGTGGTGTGGATAACATTTTCTAAGGGGATAGTACCAAAGACAAGGAAAACGGCTAAAAAGGGGCTTAAAATCGATTCTAGAGGCATGGTTTTTTGTACAGTATTTATTTTATCGGTGTAATACTGGCATGAATTTTGCTACGTGTGCGGGCGTGCGTTATTATCAGGGTAAAAACTAAATGAGAAACCAAAGTATTCATAGGGTAAGTACCTACAATTATTTTCATTTGTTGCGTCAAAACAACGGAAATATCTGTATAATTCATTACATGGACAGGCGATCGGGCAGTCCTAGAGTACTGGAAACCAAAGTATTCATGTTCATTAAAAATTGAGAGTTTTCTATAATGTATGCAAATAAAAGTATACATTACCCCAAGACTCTTAGAAACAAAGGTTCTCAAAATGTTACACTCTGAAGTAAATTCTGAAATAGCATACAAAATAATTACAAAACATAAAGGTAAGGTTTTTGTATTAATGCAGGGTACAGAATCATATGTAGTAATCGAAAAACAGTATTTTCTAAATGAAGTATTAAAATACGATATTAATAACGGATTATGGGCAAAATGGACATTATCATTACATAATGGATTTTTATATATTGACAGAATAGGTTATTAAATAGAATATCAGATTATAACCCTATAATATAATATGGGGTTATATTCGGATGATTTTATCCGGTTTAAATGAGAATATCAAAATGGATTCTACAGACAAGTTTTTTATTAAAGTTAATCTGATTATCTGGTTTATGGTTTGCCCATTAATCAGTTATTTGTTTTAATCAATTGGAGATAATCAAAATGAAATATACTAAAACTGTATTTATTCGCTCAGATAATCAATATAATCAATTCAAAGCCTTGAAAATCGGGCAGTGGGTTAATGGATTATTCCTTGATAATAAATCCGTATTATATCGGGGACAATTTATGGGTTTTGATAATAATGATAAACCAATTATTAATTTTCGCATTGATAATGCAAAACATAATCTGGACTGGAAAAATCAATTTAAATCAAATAAATATCTGCGACAATTCGCTAAAGTAAAATCCTGATAATATCAGATTATAATCCTTGAGATAATCAGGGATTATAGTCGGATAATATTGTCCGAAAATGAAAGATTATATCATGCGACTCATTTCCACCATTAATAAATCAATTGGTTTTCAAGCTAAAGTTTATTTCAATAATGATTATAATGAATATGTGGTTAAATATTATGATGAAAACAAGCGGATTATGTCAGATAATACTTGGTATTATACTGACGATAAAGAAGATGCAATTAATACCGCATACAAGGAAATAGAATATATGGCAAATAATAAAGTATTGGCTGATTAATTGGAGATAATCAAAATGAAATATATACAAGCATTTAATATCTGGAATATACCTAATGAATTGATTAAGTATATTCAGCCCGGACAATGGGTATATGCGGGTTCAAAAGATAATAGAGGAATATATCAAGGGATTAAAAAGAATGGGATTATTGTAGTCGCTTGGCAAGGGAATATTAATAATAAACCCAATAAGCGAGAATATATTAAAGCATTAAGAGATTATGCTAAACGATAATTAATATTCTCTCATAATATCTTGATTAATATCAGGGTATTATGGGGTTAATATTAACCGATAATCAAACCAAGGAAAATGATTATGTCATGCAATAAATCAGTCGCACAATATAATAAAGATAATATTTTCACGGGTTATAAATCAGATAATCTATTATCTATTAGTGCTGATGCAAAAACATCAAAAGGCGAGAAAATGGGGTTTTTAACGGGTATATTATATTTAGCCCCATATAAGACAATATCAATTTATAATACGTGTGCAATGGCAGAATTAGCGGGGTGCAATATTGCATGTTTATATAGTGCTGGCCGTGGGGCTTATTCTAATGTACAAAATGCACGTATTAATAAAACAAATTGGTATTATCAGGATAAACAAGGGTTTATGTTGCAGTTAATCAAGAACATATATTCCCTTATTTATAAGGCTAATAAACTACAGTTAATCCCTTTGATTCGCCTTAATGGTACAAGTGATATTAAATGGGAAAATGTAGCATTCGAATATGAGGGTAAACATTATAATAACATTATGGAATTATTCCCCGATATTCAATTCTACGATTATACAAAGATTATTAATCGCAATAATCTACCCGCTAATTATGATTTGACATTTAGTTACTCAGGTAAACCGGAGTTTATTAAATACGTCAATAAAGCAATTAATAATAAAATGAGAATAGCCGTAGTATTTAAAGATAAACATAATCTACCAAATGAGTTTATGGGTTTATCTGTAGTAAATGGAGATAATACAGATATTCGGCATTTAGACCCTCATAATGTTATTGTCGCATTATATGCAAAAGGTAAAGCGAAAAAAGATAATAGCGGATTTGTTGTGCATAATTAATAAGGGAGATTATCTCATGCATATTAAAGATATATTCATTTATTTATTTTCGGTTTATGCTATATTATGGTTATGCATTATCGGATTAACCGCTTATTGCATACTAGTGCATAAAATCAAAGGGTATCTAAAAAGGGTTTAAAGCGGGTTTTTAGCGCACAATTTAACCGGGTTATATCTTAGGGTATAATCCGGTTTTTTTGCGTTATAGGGCATTCTGAGGGTTATAGTTTAATGCTATTGATAGGGTTAAAGCATAGAGAAAAACTATCATGAAAACCTGGGGTTGATTATAAGCAAAATTTATCGGTGTGCTTAAACCGATAGCCAATGACAGTACATAAGCGAAGACGAATATAAGCGTTTAGTTATATAAGTAAATCCATATATAAGCAACTACTGATATATCCAGCAAAAAAATTTCTCCCTGCCCACTATAAGATTATCAGTTATTTAAATGTCAGATAATACCAAAATACATAATACAAATAAAAACCAGAACACCATTATATGATGCTTCGCATAGTATAAACGAAAGGATTATCAGATATTTTAAAATCGTAGTATTATCGGAGGTTACCTAGTGC
>CAZLJI010000110.1:0-7445 GCA_964559565.1 uncultured Ignavibacteriaceae bacterium
TTCGGTTCGGTATTCGGCAATTGAAGTTTTTTTCAAATTTGAAAAATCACTCTCCGTAAAAAATAAAATCCAGATATATCCAAAGTTCAATGAGATTTCAGGAGCACTAAATTTTATATTGGACAAGATCGCTCAGCCAACATCTGATTTGAAGGATTTGGAACGCTTGATTGCTTATTCAAAAGAAAATTTGCAGAAGGTTCTTCTCTCATCTATAATACCAAATTTAATTAATTCGATGTCTGATCTAAGATTAGCGGAAATGATCGATGAAGCGGCAGTGGAAGTTAAAAGCCAAATAGAGTCTATATCTGAAAAACGGGTATTTGTAAAAACTAATACCTATGATAAAAAAATTAAATCATCCGATCTTGTAGAAATTTATCCTCGCGAACTTGTTTACTTTCATGCATTACCAAAATTCTTAGCTTCTTTAGAAAAGATTAAAGAAAATAGTATTGTTGATCTGAAAAACATTCAGTCAGAACTTATAAATTTGGGCGACATGGCTGATTTTGGATTGGAATCAGCTATAACAGCTGCAGAAACAGAAAACTTATCTGAGTCAGAAGTAAAAGAAATAGCGTTCGAAGGAATGAAGGTAAGTGTAAATAAGAAAGAGAAATTAAAAAACGCATTTGATCAACTTTATACCAATGTAATTGAAACTTTACGTAGCTCAATCTCGGAATACAATAAGGAGATGTATAGTTTCACTGAAAATTCAAAAATTTCTGAAATCAGAATTAAGTTAGCCAAAGCGAAGGTAAAGTTAAGAGCCAAAGAAACCAGAGATAAAATCTTTGTGTCAGCAAAAAATTTCATTCCAGTCATTTCTGAGAGATTCAAAAAGTACTATAAAGATGGATCAAGGTTTTATGTCAGTACAAGAAAACAGTTCGGACTTACTGAATCTAAGGAGACAATAGCTTCTGAAATTTCTGATTTTCTATCCAAAGCTAATAGTTCGGTTGAAAAATTACCTTACATTTATCGCAGGTTATTCCAGCTGGCCCCTCTGGAAAATGACAGGCTTTATGTTTCAAGAGAAGTAGAGGAAAATCAACTTGAATTGGCTTATAACAGGTGGTTGAATGGGGGATATTCCCCGGTAATTATTTCTGCTGAAAAAGGAGGCGGCATAACTTCCTTCTTGAATATATTTGTCAACAAATTTGAAAACAGGAACCGTGTAAAACGGGTTAGCATTAAACCTTCGGTTTCTAACGAGCAAGATCTGCTTAATATATTTGCAGCTCTGTTTAGTCCTGAAAAGTTTTCAAATTTCGAGGAACTAATTAATTATTTGAATATCGATGAGAACAAACAAGTAATTGTTGTTGAGAATATGCAACATATGTATTTAAGGTTTGTGAAGGGATTTGTTTGTCTGAAAATCCTCACTGACATTATTTCAAAAACAAGCAAAAATATTTTCTGGATTACTTCAAGTACTCTATATGCAAATGCATTTTTAGATAAGACTATAAGGCTCACTGATATTTTTGGTTATCACATCTCTCTAAATCAACTTCAAAGCGCCCAAATAATTGGTCTGATTACGAAGAGGAATTCAATCAGCGGATATACCATAGAATATGAACCTGATCCGGGGTTGCCGAGAAAAAAAGATTTCGAAAAACTTAGTTATGAGCAAAGACAAAATTTATTAGAAAAAGATTTTTTTAACTCACTTAATAAATTTGCCCAGAGCAATGTTAGCCTGGCACTATTATTCTGGTTAAGATCAATCAGAGAGATACAGGAGAGGCGAGTATTCATTAATGCTGATTTTGCGATTTCTAACACAATATTGAATTCACTTTCACCTGAAAAAATATTTGTACTGCATTCACTTGTTTTGCACGATGGCCTGAATCTTTCTGATCTGGCTAAAACAATAAACTATTCTTTAGATGAAACTAACCAACTGACACAAATTTTGTACGATGATGGTGTTCTGATTAAGAATGATGAAGTATTTTTAATCAATCCATTGCTATACAGGCAAAGCATTACAATGTTAAAGGTAAAAAATCTCTTGTAATATTTAACAATGAAGAAAATATCAATTATACATTTATTAACTCTTTTTTTCTTAACATCTTTCTCCCTTGGTGAGTGCGATTACATTCTTGCACAACAGGACAGTGGTTCGGTTGTTCTTGAAATTAAGCGCATTCAGGATACCGCAAAAAATAGCAATGTTGAAAATGATAAATCTAATTTAAATATTACTGGTGAAGTAGGTATCGACAGTATTAAAGATCTGTTTAAGGTTGAAAAAATTATTGCATCTTTGGTAATTCTTCTGGTGGGGTTTTACTTATTAAAGATCATAACAAAAATCCTTCAGTATTTTGCAGAGAAAAGTACCAGCCACAGAATTTCCTTCAAAGGAATAATACCGATCGTAAGACTTTTAGGATGGTCAATAATTATATATATAATAGTTGGAATAATTATCCAGCCACCCTTCGGTACTTTGATTGCAGTTTCTGCATCTCTGGGTATTGCTGTTGGGTTAGCTGCACAAGATTTAATAAAAAATATTTTTGGCGGTATAATGATTCTCTTCGATCGGCCTTTCCAGGTCGGTGATAAAATACAAGTTGGAGAGAATTACGGTGAAGTGTTGACTATAGGTTTAAGATCCACACGAATTGTTACGGGAGATGACTCAGTCGTGAGTATTCCCAACTCTGATATAATGAATCAAGCAGTATCTAATTCAAATTCCGGAGAACCAAATTGCCAGGTTGTAGCAGAGGTTTATCTGCCGATTGATATAGATACAGTTGCTGTTAGAGATATTGCTCTTGAGGTTGCAAAAGTTTCAAAATATGTTTACCTGAATAAGCCGATAAGTGTTCTGTTCTTCAATGAGGTTAAAGAAAACAGATCTTACTTAAAGATGAGACTGAAAGCTTATGTCATGGATATAAGATATGAATTTGCTTTTAAGAGTGAAATGACGGAATTGATTATAAGAGAATTACTAAGCGAGGGAGTCTTAAAAAAAGAAGATGTTTCTTAATTGCCGAGTTAGTGAAATTTTGAAAGGTTAAATATTCGACTAATTATTGATTAATTTTTCTATCTCAAGAATATCAGAAACCGAATTTATTTTCCTGAAGTAACTTAGTGCTTCATCAAAATATTTATTACTCTTCTCTGAATCCCGCTTCAGTTTATACAGCAGTCCAAGTTCCTGTGCAGTCTCTGCAAGATTAAGTTTATTGTTAAGTTCTTTATTTAATCTGTAACTCGTAAGTAAAGAATTTTCCGCGAGTTCAAATTGTCTCCTGTTTCTGCTTATAATTCCTTTAACTTTATACACATCAGCAATTGACAATTTATCGTTCACTTTATGAGCAATCTCCATTGCTTTGTTGGAAAATGCCTCAGCAAGTGCAAAATCTTTAAGGTGGGTATAAACGTATGCTTTGCTGATGTAAGTGATGCCAATGTTTTGCAAATAATTGGATCTTATCGAGGCATCAATGCTGTTATCAAATTCACTTATTGCTGCTGTGTATTCTTTCTTTTTTGAGTAGACCATTCCGAGGTTATGTTTTACTTCGGAAATTCTTTTCAAATCTCCAAGCTTTTCAAAATTTAGTAATGCTCTTTTTAAATAAGAAATAGCCTCATTATAATTGCTCTGCATATTATTAATGATCGCAAGATTTATTTCTATTTTACCAACTAAGGCAGTATCATTTATACCTTCAAGTGACATCAAAGCATTTTCGAAGTGTTCTTTTGCTCTTTCAAGGTTGCCCTGATCACCTTGAATTGTTCCAAAAATATTCTGACACTGAATGCTTCCCTTAACGTCATTTTCTTCCTGGAAAATTTTTGTAGCTCTATCAAGATTTGTAACACTCATATCCCACTGTGCTTGTCTGCTATATATTTCACCAATTGATACAAAAGCATTAGCCATTATATCGGCTGTCCCTCGTTTTCCATCACATAGATTAATTATTCTCTCATAAATCTCTAAAGCAATTTCATTTTCACCGGAAGTAATAGTGATCTGTCCTAAATAGAGCAGGAACTCAATTAATTGTTCAGTAGAATATCTTGACTCGGCGAAAGTTATAAGGAGATCTACCTGGTAGCGTAATTGCGAACTTGACGCAATCTCGAAACTTATTTGATCTTCGGCTTTAACGTCTTTAATGACGGATTTAGTGCTGGGTTCCCCTGTCAAAACCTTTAAGAACTCTTTCTTTTCTGCTTTATCTAAAAAATTCTTAAGAGTTTCGTCAATAATGGGATGAATATTTTGTGTTGAGTTACTCAAAAATGCTTAATTCGAATTCCTAAACTGTACATAATTGTTCGTGTAACTCTCATGGCAACCCTTATGCCATTAAAAATTTTTTTCGGTATTTGAGAGTATGAATTTTTAACTACTTACTTTCGTAATAATTACATTGACCAAAGGGAATAATAGATGAGTTGCAATTTTTTTTTGCTGTTCCAAAATAGGATATGACTCAAAAGGTGATAGAAAAAGATGTGGAAAATATTTGTGGAGGGTGAATATTAGCTTAAAGATGTTACTTGACTAATTTTGAGATTTCCTTGAACTGGGGTGTGCCACAGACATTTAATAACTCAAAGAGTATTGATTCAGTCGTCGTTGCTTCAACACCATGATGTCGCATCCTTTCAAGTGCTGTTTGATAATCAATTTCTTTGCGGGATGAAACTGCATCAGCAGCAAGGTTTACCTGTATTCCATTTTCAATGAGATCAAGAACTGTTTGTTGAACACAAACGTGAGCTTCTATTCCACAGACGACAATCTGTGATAAATTATTCCTTTTGAATTCCTCGAATAACTCTCCTGCACCTGAACAACTGAAAGACATTTTGTCGAATGGTTTTAAATCACCAAGTTCATCTAATATAGTACGAGTTGTTGGGCCAAGACCTTTAGGATACTGTTCAGTGAAATAAATTGGTAAGCCTAAAACCTTAAATCCTTTGATAAGTTTTATTGTATTATCAACAATTCTTTGATGGTTATTTATCACGGGAAGAATTCTTTCCTGGATATCAATTACTAGGAGTGCTGTTTTTTCAGGCTTAAGCAGCTTATTGAATCTTTTAACTTCGCTCATTTTTTATCTCAAATTAACCGTAAATTTTTTCCATGCCATACTTACCGCAGGCGTACATCATTAAAAGGCTGGTGATATCTACCAACGCTTTTTTGTGTTCATCAATGTAGATGATGAGATTATACACATCAGCTATGAATTTCATTTTATCAACGATTTTGCTTAATTCGCTGGAAGACGGAACACCATGCCAGTAAACAATCTCCTCAACTATCATCTTTTCATATCTTCTTAAAAACTCTCCAAATGAGATTGTATGAATTGAAGTTGCCGTTCTAGGTTTGCAAATAGAAATCAAGTCGTTGAAGTAAGTATCCCAGTGCTTTGCAAGGTCACTATTTTTATTTTGCATTACGTATCTCGCTTTTGCGAGTGTAAATTTTGCTCTTGTTCTTGGTTTGAAGTATGGAATTAATGCATAACCATCGAAGCTTTTAAATTCATCATCGGGATCGATATATTTCCATCGGCTGATAAGCTGTTTAGCAGAGTAAATATTAATCACCTTTGGCTTTGAACTATCGATGAGAATAAATTTTCCTTGCTGCCAATTAATAACGGTGAGCCAATGACCCCACTTATCGACACTTAAAATACATGGATAACCTCTTTTAAGATGCTGTATAAGAACTTTTATAGCATCTTCTCCGATTTCACGGCGGAAGTATTTTAAACGGCAGTCATAATATTTGGCTGCCTTAGATAATCCAATTTCATCTGTTCCATGCCACCACGAGCTGCCTGCTTTTCTTGCAATTGATTTTTCACTTGCAAAAACTCCAAGCATCACGAGTGCATACTTTAATGCAAATGGTCCACACTGATATTTATTTGGTTGAGGATAGACACTCATTCTAAGAAATATTTAGGGCATAAATGTAATTAATCGAATTGAATTAGTCATCATTTTATCTTCAATAACAAAAAATAATTCTTTAAATTTGAGAAATGAGAAGACCAAAAATTAAAGTAGCGGTTGTCTATAACGAAGCAGACCCGGAAATGTACAAAAAGTCTTCCGATACAGAGGTTAAAGATCCGGAGTTCAAAACCTATTTTGAAGTTGACAAAACGACTCCCATGGAAGAGTACGAATATGTTGTCAAAAAGCTGGCGTCTGTGGGGTTTAATGCATATTCGCTTAATATTAAGGATAACCTTGAGCAAATGCTTAAGAATTTAAGGGATGAAAAACCGGATGTGATATTTAATTTTGTGGAAATTTACAAGGATAACCCTCGTCTCGAGATGAATATTGTGGGGCTGTTTGAGTTAATGGAAATATCTTATACCGGAGCTCCTGCGATGGGTTTGGCGAATTGCCAGAATAAGATACTTGCCAAGAGGTTGCTTAGTTCGGCTGGGATCAGGATTCCACATTTCTTTATTGTATATGCTAAATCAGCCAGATATCCACATAAGCTTAACTATCCGCTTTTAGTTAAACCAGCCTTTGAGGATGCAAGCGTGGGGATTGAGAATGAATCCATCGTAAATAACGGTAAGCAACTCAAGAAGAGAATAGAACATGTCCTTAAGCAATACAATCAGCCAGCACTTGTGGAGGAGTTTATTGAAGGCAGGGAACTGAATGTGGCGGTGATGGGGGATAAAAGGCTTCGTGTACTGCCAATCAGTGAAATTGATTTTTCTACTATGCCTGATCACCTTCATAACATAGTCAGCTTTCAGGCTAAATGGGACCCACATCATGAATCATATCATAAAACTATTCCAATCTGTCCCGCCCTTCTTCCAAAGAATATTGAAAAAAGAGCCAAAGAACTCGCATTCAAAGCTTTCAAGGTTATGGGATGCCGGGATTATGCTCGGGTTGATATGAGATTGTCAAAAGACAACAAACTTTATGTCCTGGAAGTGAATCCCAATCCAGATATTACTGAAGGAGCCGGATTTATGAGATCGGCACAACATGCTGGAATGACTTACGCTCAGGCATTGAAAAGAATTGTTAAATACGCTCTGGGCCGAAGAAATGTTAAAAAGTCTGTTACAGTTCCTGCCTGAGTATTGAAACCACTTCTTTGAGCGATTGTGCTTCAAAATCCGGTTTTTTGTTGATACTTTTATCAAGTGGAAATTTTGTTTTGCCTGTGTAGATGAGAATTCCTTTCCCTCCAATATCCTGAGCAGCTTTGATATCGTTTTCAATGTCATCACCAATCATAAAAAATGCATCTTCGAGTTTAGCATCAATACTTTCAAGTGCAGCTTTGAAGTAATGAGGAGATGGTTTACCAATTAAGATTGCTTCCTTACTTGAAGCAAATTCAATCCCGGTGATGA
>CAZLJI010000111.1:0-373 GCA_964559565.1 uncultured Ignavibacteriaceae bacterium
TTCATCATTGATTTTTCTTAACTGTTCTTTTCCTTCAGCGCTGAGGTTGGCACCGCCTCTTACAAAATCAATGTAATAATTTTCGAGAACCCTGCTTTGTTCGGTTGTCAGGTTAAGACTTTCTTTTTCATCGTATAAAACTTTAATTCGTTTAAATAGTTTTTCATTTAAATAAAAATCATCAGAATGTTTAGATAACATGGAGGTGCTTTTTTCTGCAATCTTCTGCATTGAATCGTCAGTATCGGTACCATTGAGAGAACTGAACACTTTATTCACTTTGACAAGTAGCTGTCCGCTTTTCTCAATTGCGGTGATAGTGTTTTCAAAATCTGGTTTTTCTGCATTCGTAACAATTGCATCAAACTCTAAA
>CAZLJI010000111.1:383-7431 GCA_964559565.1 uncultured Ignavibacteriaceae bacterium
TAAATTCTGCAATTTAATGCCTTCTTCATATGCCGGTAGAAAATGTTCAGCTTTGATTTCACTAAAGGGCGGTGTTTGAAATGGTGTCTCCCAAACTTTAAAGAATGGATTGTCCGTGTTTTGAGATTGTGCTTGATAATTAAACATCAGTGATAATACTAAAAGTGACGAAATGTATAAATACTTTTTCATTACAAACTCCCTGAAGATGATAGATGAAAATATTCTGATAAAGTGATTAATTTTTTTTTGAAATAAATTTCTTATAGAATTATAGAAATAAGATTCAATGAAATCAACTAATAATAAATGAACGGTAACTAAAAATACAGGAAACTTTTATTATCAAAGCAGTATTATCTAATTCTTTCAGAGGCACTTTCTAAATGTTGAATTAACTTAAAATGTCACTTGACTTATAGTAATCTTTTTGACAATCTTGACAAAGCAGAATTATTTGTTAATATTTTTACCCCAATAATTCTTGACAATATGCAATAGTTCTGCGGCTTCATTAATAAACCATCTATTTTAAGTATGCAACCAGTTACAATTGATGAATTAAAAAAAGTTATTGCTCTAAGCGACCTGCCTGATGAACATTTAAAATGGATTTTGGAACATTCAGAAGCTATAGAGTATGAGGATGGTGGATTACTCGGGAAAACTGGTGAACCGATCGATTGGATGTTTATTATAGTTGAGGGCAGAGTTGATTTTTATATGGATGTGAACGGCAGATTAGTTTTTTATCGTTATTTCCAAAATGACACCGAGTCAGGAGGGATGACAGGCTTACTTCCTTATTCAAGGTTGAAACTTTCTCCGGGCAATTCTGTTGCCAGTGGAAAAGTTCGTGGACTTCGTCTTCACAAAAATTATTTTCAGGAACTTGAAAGACTTAATCCTGAGTTGATTCAACGGCTCATCAGTTATATGACCGAACGTGCTAAAGCATTCGCAACTACACAAATGCAGCATGAAAAAGTAAGCGCTTTGGGTAATCTTGCTGCCGGAATCGCACACGAGCTAAATAATCCTGCATCTGCGATTAATAGAATATCTTACGATTTAGCTAACCGGTTATTCCTAAATATCGAGCTGACAGAAAATATGCTAAGACAAAAAATCAATGCAGATCATATTTCGTATCTCAGAAAAAAAATTGAATCTAAAGATGATGAACCGAAAAATAAGATGAGCGCTCTTCAACGAATGAAAAATGAAGACAAACTGATGAGCTGGCTGGAAGCAAATGGACTTCCAACTGATCAACTGGTTGTCTCTACTTTTACAGAAGCCGGATTTTCTGGGGAAGATCTTGAAACTTTAAGCAATGTTTCCAAAGAAGATATCGCTCAAATTTTACTATGGATAGAAAATTTACTCAGCTCTCAAAGAATAATAAAAGATCTTGCAGAAGCATCTACCAGAATATCAAATCTTGTCGGTGCAATCAAGAGCCACGTCCATATGGATCGGACTAATGAACTACAGCCAACTGATATTCATAATGATATTGAGAATACACTTACACTTTTAGGTTACAAGCTGCGTGAAAAAAATATTAATGTAAAAAAAATATATTGTGATGGTCTTATTGATGTCCCTGCTTATGTTGGCGAGCTGAATCAAGTCTGGACAAATATTATTGACAATGCAATTTATGCTCTTGATAAAGATGGAGAGCTTATTATAGAGACATCCTGCGATAAAAAAAGTGTAAATGTAAAAATCATTGATAATGGTGCTGGCATTTCGCCTGAAATTCAATCAAGAATATTCGATCCATTTTTTACAACAAAAAAAGTTGGTGAAGGAACAGGTATCGGACTTGATCTTGTAAGCAGAATTATCAAACGTCATAATGGTGAAATAAAAGTGCATTCTAAACCAGGGAGAACAGAATTTCATGTTTGTCTGCCTATTACCAGATCGAGCAATTAGCCAAATGAAATTACCATTTATTATAATTGTTGATGATGATGAACAAGTGCTTCGGGCAATTCAGAGAGATATTCGTAATAAATATCATAATGAATACAGAATCAGTGCAACCGACTCTGCGAACGAAGCCATTGAACTCATTAAAGAATTAAAATTGATGAATGAAACAGTTGCACTATTCATTTCAGACCAGCGAATGCCGGAAATGGAAGGGGTAATATTTTTAGAAAAAACAAAAGAGATTTATCCTGAAGCAAAATTAGTTCTACTAACTGCTTATTCAGATATCGATGTTGCAATTAGAGCCATTAACAATCTAAAACTTGATTATTATTTGCTGAAACCCTGGAATCCTCCGGAAGAAAAACTCTATCCAGCTGTTGATGATGTATTAGATGAATGGCAAGCGCAGTACAAACCCGACCATGAAGGTATCCGCATCATTGGTTTCCAATGGGCACCAAAATCTCATCGTCTAAAAGAATTTCTGTCAGGAAATTTGATACCCTATTTATGGATGGATGTTGAGAACAATGATGAGGCAAAAAAATATTTAGCCAGTGCGAAT
Source organism: uncultured Ignavibacteriaceae bacterium (assembly GCA_964559565.1). Classification (GTDB taxonomy): domain Bacteria; phylum Bacteroidota; class Ignavibacteria; order Ignavibacteriales; family Ignavibacteriaceae; genus IGN2. The sequence continues at coordinate 2,899 of CAZLJI010000111.1, forward strand.
GTGAATCTCGATGGATTACCTTTAGTAGTGTTGAAAGATGGAACCTGGCTGAGTGATCCTGCACTGCCTGATCTTGCTCAGCACATTGGACTCAAGCAAACTGCATCTGAAAAAATGTACGACGTACTTATTATTGGAGGGGGTCCGGCTGGTCTAGCTGCTTCGGTGTATGGTTCTTGTGAGGGATTGAAAACAATATTAATTGAAAAGAGCAATCCGGGCGGTCAGTCAAGTAGTAGTGCAAGGATTGAAAACTATCTTGGTTTTCCAAAAGGTATTTCAGGTGCAGACCTCACACGCAGAGCGATTACACAAACTCTCCGTTTTGGAACTGAAATTCTTACACCCAAGGCAGTGAAGAATATCCGACTTAAGGACGGATATAAAATTACTGAGATGACCGATGGTTCAGAAGTACACAGTAAAACCGTTATCATTGCCACAGGAGTTGAATACACTAAACTTGAAATTCCGGGACTGGAAAACTTTACCGGAGCTGGTGTCTATTATGGTTCTGCATCCGTTGAGGCACATGCATGCAAGGATGAAATCGTTTATATTGTTGGTGGTGGAAATTCAGCCTGCCAGGCAGCGCTACATATCAGTAAGTTTGCAAAAGAAGTAAACATAATCATCAGACGTGACTCAATAAAGAAAACAGCGGCAAACTATCTTATTGAAAATATTAACAGAACACCAAATATTAATGTTCAAACAATTACTGAAGTTGTATCAGTTGAAGGGGATAAAGTTTTAGAAAGTATAACGCTCAGAGATTCGAAAACAGGTGAAGAAAAAACTGTGTCAGCAAAAGCTCTATTTATTTATATCGGAGCGAAACCTGGTACAACATGGCTAAACGATACAATTCTTAAAGATGAAAAAGGTTTTATTTTAACAGGCAGTGAACTTCTAAAAGAAAAATCATTTAATACTTTCTGGAAGTTAGAAAGGAAGCCATATTTACCCGAGACAAGTGTACCCGGAATTTTTGCTTCAGGTGATGTAAGGTCAACAGCTTTAACCGGAATATCCTCAGCAGTAGGCGAAGGTGCGATGGCGATTCGGTTTGTACGCAAGTATTTAGAGCAAATGTAATCGTCCCTGAAAGAAATATTGTATTATTCAATAATTATTAATAGGAGCTAACCATGCAAAAATTTATGATCATTTCCCCGCATACGCACGATGAATGTACATTGGTCGTAAAGCAAACCCTTGCAATAGGGTATCTCACGCATTTTTGGTGGGGTTGTAAATCCGGCGATCATACTGGTTATGCAATGATCGAAGCCAATAATGCTGATGAGGCTCTTCTTTCTATCCCAACAATGATCAGGAAAAAAGGGAAGGCAATAGGATTAGTACAATTCGATCCGGAAAAAGTAAAACACTGGTAAAACCAAAACTAAGATTTACTTTTCGGCAGATAGAATAATTTTAATTTAATAATTACACCTTTTATTCGGGGAGATGTCAGAGACTATATTCTAATGATATCACAAATGATTAGTCTTTAATTTTTTGTAACCGAAGCTTTAATGGGATTGTTTATTGTATTCTTAGAGATAATAAGTTTAAGGGAAAAGCCTCCCTTAATTATTTACATCATTTTTATTTAGTTGACAACGTTTATAACAATTCCCTCAGAAGTTACAACAGCAACCATTTCAATGGGATTTGTACCGTCATTACCCTCTTCCTGACCAAAACCTGTTATCGTTGCGTTAATGTTAGTACAAGAAACACTATAAATTCCATTTGAAGTTGAATCCATTTTTGCAGGAATATTCCAGGAAGTGAATGATGAATTTCCTCCCCCTAACGACGAGGGTTTTTTATAGAACTGTATGGCTAATGTGCCTAAGTTATTAAGCTCTGAAACCACACTATCTCTATTACTCGTTTTGGAATTCGCGGCGAACATATCGATTCCAATCGTAATCGCTAATACTACAATTATTACTGACACAACTAATAAAAGTATTTGCTGCTGACCCATATATTACTGCATAGTTAAAATTTTTTCGTCAGATGAAACTTTCTGAACAGGCGGTTGGTGATTAAAACTTGCTTCAGCTTCCTGCAGAGTATCAAAACATTCTAATATTTTAGTTATTCCAACAACTCGAAAAGATTCTACTGCCGTGATTTGAGGAAATACTAACTTTAATTGCCCGTTCTTCTGACTTATTTTACGGAATATTTTTACTATCATTCCAATAAAGGTTGAGTCAATAAAACTACAGGATGACAAATCCATAATTACTTTATTCCAGTTAAATATAAAATGACTTTCCAATTCATCCCAAAGTAGTTTTGTATCTCTAAGTGTAGCTGCAACTAGTTCAACTTTCACAACGGCAATGTCATTACTGAAATTTATCTGGAAATCTTCCATCGTTCATCTCCCGAGGTTTAACCATATATATGAATAGGACGTCTGTTCTCATCAGCCTATTTTAATGCCAATTACTAGTGGGAAAATTTGCATTTTTTATAACAAAATGGATTAAGAATGAGATTAATCATTAATTTGAAACAGAAATTGATATCCCCAATACAATTCTGGTAAGAAAACAACTTCACGTTTGCAAAAAAAATCCCACTCAGTATTAGCCAAGTGAGATTAAATAGGAGAGTATTGATTCTATATTTTTTACTTCATCAATGTCATCTTCTTAGTTTCAACAAAGGATTCTGTTTGCAGCCTGTAAAAATATATTCCACTAGATAGATGTTTTGCATCATACTCGACTGCATAACTACCAGCAGATTTTTCTTCATTTACTAATTTAGCAATTTCCATACCTAACATATTATAGATAGAAATTGTAACAAACCCTGGTTCTGCTAATTGATATTTAATTAATGTTTTTGGATTAAAGGGGTTAGGATAATTCTGTTCCAAATTATAATTAAATAAATTTTTGTTTTCATCTACAGAATTGGTCGATCCAGTTGTAAATCTGAATACCTGTGAAAATAATCCTTCATAATTTGCTGTTGCTCCTCTTACTCGCCAATAGTATTTTTTATTTTCCTCAAGGCCGTTTACTGAATATGAAGTTGAAGTAATGCCAGACTGGTTAACCACAAAGTTAATAAAAGAACCAAAAGTCGATATTTGAAGTGTGTAAGAAACTGCACCGTTTACAGTAGTCCATTCAAATGTAGGATCCGTTGAAACATTCACAGCACTATCTGGCGGTGAAATTAGAATGGGAACATCAATTCCTGTTGTAAAACTTCTAACCTCAGAAAAGCTGCCGATATTTCCACCATTGTTTGCTTGTACCCGCCAATAGTATTTTTCAAAACCAAGTTGTAAACCACCTACCAAATTTGTCAGTGTTCCAACCAACTTGTCCTGCACTATTGTTGTAAAGTTTGAATCCGTTGACAATTGAAATCTATATAGTACTGCAGATTGAACCGGAGCCCATTGAAAGCTCTGTGTAAGCATCACATCTTCAAGACCATCTTCTGGATAGATCAGAACTGGTGGGTCAGGAACACTGTCATTGACACCTAAGTATGTAACGAACATTTCAATTTTTTGAATAGGTCTTTCCGTCCCTGGCACTACAGGTGAGCTGACAATATCATCTACCACCGCCATCCCCTCGTAAACTCTACCATATGCTGTGTACTGCCCATTCAAACTTGAATTATCAGCAACATTTATAAAAAACTGTGATGTTGCACTATTAATATCTGAATCTCTTGCAGCTCCCAGGATCCCACGTGCGTGATTTATATTTGTGAACTCAGCAGGTACGGTAGTCTGTGTCGAATCACCATATCCCCATGTTGAGGGATCACCATGCCGAGAATTAGGATCTCCTCCCTGAATAACAAATCCGGGAACTACCCTGTGGAATGCAGTCGTATCATAGAATTGGATTGATACAAGACTATCAAAATTATGAACGTGCAGAGGTGTAATTATTCTAAAAAGTTCAACTTTTATATCTCCTATATATGCACCTTCTCTTTCGCACATTATGTTGTATTGAGGTTTTCCAGTTTGAGAAAATAAATTTATGCTTAAGAACAAAAGTGATAGGGTTGAAATAATTAATAGTTGTAGATTTTTCATATCTTCTTCTCTTTTATGAATATTGTTCTAAATATAGCTCGTACACATTTGAGAAGAAAGTTAGTGCGAGGAAAGATTCATTTATAGCCTTTAATTCGAAAATTTTTAATCGAGTAAATAATAATTAAAACAAAGCTATTTAAAAATTCTACTAGGATTTATTCTATTAGTGATTTGTATCGTATGTATTGGAGGGAAGAAAAGAAAAAACTTTGATAATTTATGAATATTCTATTCTCAGGCTTTTATTTAAACTCTGTTGAAAGTTATGGAGAAGCCAGTATACTTAATACATTCTGAAACTGGATTTAAAACGAATCATTTTTTGAAGATTCTCCCAAAAGTCTCCATAATTTTTAGACAATGAACCTTTTTATTCCGGATGAAAATATATTTTAGTAGAAATACGTTTCAGCTAAGGAGCAATCAAT
>CAZLJI010000112.1:0-4328 GCA_964559565.1 uncultured Ignavibacteriaceae bacterium
CAAGCTTGTAAGTCCTCCAAATCCGCTCTGGGTTTCTGGAGGTATCATAAATGTTGCAGTAGCCTTATATTCTAAAGGTATTAGAAATGCGTATGTTGTGGATAGAATTAATACAATTATTGAGTTAATTAAAATAAATTTTTTCCATTTATAAATTACATAAAGGTAATCGCTAATTTTCGCTGGTTTTTCCTTTGTTTCATTCATTATAGTAAAATTGGAATTTGTGATTATTTAAAGTAAAAATTAACATATTTCCGCAACATATCGCAATGTTAATTTTTGAATACAACGAGGCTTCAATGGTACTTATTTGAGGAGGATCATCTTCTTCGTTTCAGAATATTCACCAGCCTTGAGCTGGTAAAAATAAATTCCACTTGTTAGTCCGCTTCCTTCAAACTGTACTTCATAACTACCTGCTGGTTTTTCTTGGTTGACTAATGTTGCAACTTCTCTTCCGAGAATGTCATAAATTTTTAATGTGACAAATCCTATCTCTGGAATGTGATAAGTTATAGTTGTAGTCGGGTTAAATGGGTTGGGGTAGTTTTGAGATAAACTGTAAGTGCTGACTTCACCCACAAATTGCTCGACCGCATTTGGTAAGTATGAATATACATTCTTATCTGTACTCAACCATCCAGAACCATCCCAGTTTTGATGAAGATCTTCGATCAAGTTATTGTTTCCATTATATGTATATGAATCCTTACTAGAATTCTCCCAACCTGAATAATATAAAAACAGTAAGAGTCTTTCAGTACAGTTATTATTCACATCATATGTATATAAATATTTAGCATTAATTACCCAAGTAAAACCATCCCATATTTGAGTAAGTGCTTCAATTAAATTATTGTTTGCTTCATATGAATATAATGTTTTAGTTTTATTCACCCAGGTACCTTCCCAAGCTTGCCGGAGTTCTTCGACCAGATTATTGTTTCCGTCATATGTGTATGATACTATTTGATTACCCCACCAAGCATAACCATTCCAGACATGGTAGAGGTCCTCGATAAGATTATTGTATCCATCATATGTATATAAATTTAAACGACTATTCTCCCAAGCAGAATTATTCCAAGTTTGGAGAATATCTTCAATCAAATTATTATTTACTCCATACGTGTATATATGCTTAGAATGATTCAACCAGGTAGAATTGTACCAGTGTTGCCCCAACGCTACAATCAAATTGTTTAATCCATCGTATGTGTATAAAATTAAGTTGGTATTCTCCCAACCAGAATTACTCCAGTTTTGATGGAGAATTTCGATCAAATTATTATTAACTCCATACGTATATAGATACTTAGATCCATTCAACCATTCAGAATTATTCCAGTGTTGCCACAGCTCAAGAATCAAATTGTTGTTCCCATCATAAGTGTATGATGCTTTGTAATAATTCACCCAGTTAGTGTCATCCCATTTTTGCCAGGTTTTTTCACTTAATAGAAATCCATCATCAAAAATTGTAATGTTTATTATTGTTCTTGAGTCATTATCCTCAAGAACATCTGATTTTGATTGATTATTAATTTGTTTATCAGAAGTATAATGCGGAATAAATTTCTCAATAAATATATTCTCTGATCTTGATTTCAATTCATCTTTTGTTTGAGAAAATATCTGAATAGGAAGAAGCAGTAGTAGAATAATTGTAAAGGGCATATTATTTTTCATTTCAGCACCCATCTTTATTTGAGCAAAATCATTTTCTTTGTTTCAGAATAAACTTGTCCTGAGCTCGTCGAAGGATCACCTGCTTTAAGCTGGTAGAAATAGATTCCGCTTGTTAGATTCCGGACTTCGCCGGAATGACTGTCGAATTGAACTTCATAACTACCCGCTGGTTTTTCTTGGTTGACTAATGTTGCAACTTCTCTTCCGAGAATGTCATAAACTTTTAGCGTGACAAATCCTGTTTGAGGAATTTGATAAGCTATTTTTGTAGTCGGATTGAATGGGTTGGGATAGTTTTGATTCAAATTGTATGCACTAATATATTCTATTCCATCTTCTTCCAGTAAAGTAGTTGGAAGCATACTTCTGTAAACACCAGTTGACATTGTGGAAGCATATAGGTAGTTCAAAGAATCACAAAGTAAAGAGAGAATTCGAACATCCAGTAATCCACTATTTCTCGGGGACCAATAATCTCCATCGTCAATAGTTACAAAAACACCATTTGAAGTACCTGCAAAAATTTTTCCCTGGCTATTTATGGAAATGGATCTTACATCTAATGAACTTATACCATTGTTTACGGAATTCCATGAAAGTCCAGAATCGGTTGATCTATAAACACCATAATTAGAAGTACCAACAAAAATCGACCCGTTTGGACTCACCTTTACTTTAAGACAATATGCATCAGATGGAATTCCTAAATTGCTTGAACTCCAAGTTTCACCGAAATCTGTTGAACGAACAATTTGTCCAGCATTTCCTCCGGCAAGTATTACATCACTGTTTGTTGGTGTGATTGTATATATGAGTTTGTCACCGCCATTACCATAAACTGCATCCCAGGTTACTCCACTATTTGTAGATCTCCAAATCATAGAAACTCCTGTCCCATGAACTCCTCCATATTCCCAGCCACCAGAAAATATGTAGCCGTTTGAAGTCTTTGTGAGTTCAGACGTGGCGGAGAATGATAAGGCAGGAACAAAAACAATAAACCAAGAGTTTCCATTGTCAGTTGATTTATGAATTTTACCATTAGAAAGAAAGTAATCTCCGTTATTAGAAATAAGAAAGGATCCAACCAAACCCGAATCTTTTATCCAGTTCATTTTATCTTCGGCGAGTTTAAAAGTTCCCGAATTCGTGCCGGCATATAGTCTTTCGTTAGGCAAAAGTGTTAAACTTTTTGAACCGGTTGCATAAAATCCACTGTCTGACTGTACCCAATTGTATCCCGAATCAGATGAATATCTAAATCCGTTTACATCACCTACGAAAAGCTGATTTTGTTGATCACTCTCAAAACAAAATATATCCGGTTGATCATAATCAAAACTGGTTATATATTGCCATGTGTTACCATTGTCAGTCGATCTGATAATATCCCAAACGGATACATTGTAAACTACGGCATAGAATGAACTTGTTGGTTCATCGAAAAGAAGTGAATAAATACCGTAATAAGATATTATATAATTTTTTCTTTCCCATGAATTTCCGTTATCTGAAGAAAGAAGAAAACCAGAACTGTCAATTGGACTGTGAGGATGAAAAGAAGCAACTATATTTCCATTTTCTGAAAAAGCAAAATTTGTAATATATATATCACTGGAAATTGCTAGTGAATTCCATGTAAAGCCATTGTCAGTAGACCTAATCGCACGAGTTTCTGACCAAGGATTTGACCAGCCTGAAGCAAATAATTCCCCATCAGAATTTGCTGATATGCATTTGACAGTTTTTATTGTTGACACAATATTTATTTGTGTCCATGTATCACCATTATCCGAAGAACGAAATATACCTGAGCCGTTTGTGCCAGCATAAATATATCCATCAGAATCCATTGCCATTACTCTTACATACTCTTCAGAGAGTTCTTGAATCCATGTATTACCATTATCTGTTGATCTATATAAACCTCTATTTGGATAACCCACAAGTCCGAGAAAAATATGACCAAGTTGATTTATAAGAATTGAGTTAATTTGAGTTTCTGAAAGTTCACCGCTGACATAATAAAAGGAATTGCCTGAATCTATAGAACGATATAAACCAACATCCGAGATTGCAACAAAAAGTTCTTCATTTAAATATGATTCGATAGCAGTTACATATCCTGCAGCATATGGTCCGTTTGTTGGCTCCCAATAATTTTGTGCGAACGCACTAATTTGTAGTAATAAAAAGATAAGGTGAGTGCAAATTATTTTTTTCATAAAAACCCCGTGTGCAGATAAATCGATGAAATTCACAACTAAAAGAAAACAAAATAATTTCTATTGTCAAGCGATAACTTAAGTCATCAAGTCATTTTTTGTAATTTTTTGCAAGAATCTTGTTTAAAGGAATAAGAAAAGATTGAACTCAAAATCTTTGTTGATTTATTTTATTTTTTCACTATATTAACAATCAAAATTAAAGGAAATTATATTTATTGATCGATTTGCTACTTTTTTAATAAAAACATTATTTAGGAACTTTTATTACCAGAGTAGCATATTTTCGCCGATTTAAGGGAACTTCTCTGATCGGTTTTTTAGTTTTAAATTAAAGGAACAAAATTCGGAGGAATTATTCTAAATATTCGATACTGTAACAATGCTGCGACAATCATAAACAAAAAGAAA
>CAZLJI010000112.1:4338-7357 GCA_964559565.1 uncultured Ignavibacteriaceae bacterium
GGTAAGTGAGATGAACCAAATAAAAGCAAAAATAGACAATCCTCTGTCTGAATTAATCAGTGACGAGATCTTCGAGCTTCTGGAAGCTCATGGACTTATTGACGAAAAAGCAGTACGTGATTACCAGATTCGTAGGAAATTCAAAAGCCTGAGAGCTGGTAAGATAAGTGCCGGCGATGCAATTGATGCAATTCGCGAAGAATATCCGTATCTTCAGTTTGATACAATCAGGAAAATTGTTTATCAAATAAGTAAATAGTAATTACTTGACAAATAACACTTATCATTTATATATTTCAAACGACTCTTTCAAAGGGTTCTCCCCTGCCCTTTGATGCAACAGAGTCGAGCCCAGTGGTCCCCCATCGCTGGGCTTTTTATTTTTTATGTAAGGAATAATTATGGCGACGAAAATAAAAAAGAAAACAATCAAGCAAACGAAAAAGGCTTCCGTATCCCCGTTCAATACTTATTGGGATAAAAAAAATTATTATTTGCTTGGACTTGGATTATTGGTTACAGTCGTTGGTTTCTATTTTATGAATATCGGAACGTGGGATAGTTTCTCCTCGCTGGTCATCTCACCAATAATTTTATTCATTGCTTATGTGATAATATTTCCACTCTCCATCTTCTTAAGAAAAAAAGCAGAGAAGGAACAGTCCCAGGATAACGAAATTGATCCTGGCCAGAGTTAAGGGGAATCTGGTTTCAACCCAGAAAAATTCTTACCTTGTCGGGCAAAAATTATTGCTTGTTCATCCAATTGATCTGAAAGATAATTACATCGGACAAAATGATGTGGTAGCTATTGATGTTGTTGATGCAGGAATCGGAGATACTGTTTTACTTGTGCAGGAAGGAAAAGCTGTTCAGCAGATACTTGGACACAAAAATACACCGGTTCATTCAATAGTTGTTGCTGTAGTAGATTCAATTGATGTGAACGACAAATACACTTCCAAAAAATAAATCTTCTTTAAAGTGAGTAAACTAAGCTTTGATCAACTAGCTGACCTATTTCTTCTTTTATCGATTGATGGAATCGGACCGGGGAAAATCCGGAATCTCCTCGCAAAATTCAGAAGCACAAAAAATATTCTTTCAGCAGATTACCAATCGTTGATGAATGTTGAGGGAATCAGCACTAATCTTGCAAAGAGAATCCGAAAAGCATCACACGAAAGAAATGAGATTGAAAAATTCACCGAGAAAGAATTAAAGAAATTAGAAAAGCTTGGTGGAAAGCTGATTACTGTTTGGGATCAGGAATATCCGCCTCTTCTGAAAAAAATTTATGACCCTCCGATACTGTTTTATACACTTGGTGAATTTACCGAGAGCGATCAATATGCGATCGCTATGGTTGGAACAAGACAACCAACCAATTATGGTAAAGTTCAGGCAGAGAAAATTTCAATGGATTTGTCAAAACAGGGAATAACAATTATCAGCGGGATGGCCAGAGGTATTGATTCAATTGCTCACAATGCCGCAATAAAATCAGGAGGAAGAACTATCGCTGTAATCGGCAGCGGATTAGATGTTATCTATCCTGCAGAAAATAGAAAGTTGTTTGAGAAGATTGCTGAGACTGGTGTCATTGTTAGTGAATTTGCGCTCGGTACAAAACCGGACGCACAAAATTTTCCAAGACGAAACAGAATTATCTCGGGGTTGAGTTTGGGAGTGATTGTTATTGAAACTGCAACTTCAGGAGGTGCAATGCAGACTGCGGCATTTGCACTTGATCAGAACAGAGAAGTATTTGCTTTGCCTGGAAATGTTGGTGTGAGACAATCGGAAGGAGCGAATTTACTTATCCAAAAATCTGAAGCCGAGCTGATCACTTCTGCGGATGATGTAATAAATGAACTTGAACTTAAGTTAAGACCAGTGCTTGGCAAGAACATTCCAAAGCAACAAGTTGATCTTAGTTTATTTGAGGAAAAATTAGTTAATGTTTTAAACTCCGAACCGCTTCAGATAGATAAGATTGCCACTTTAGCAAATATGACTACATCGGAATGCCTTGTTAATCTTTTATCTCTTGAGTTTAAAGGATTAGTTAAGCAGCTACCGGGGAAAATGTTTGCATTGCTTTAACATTACCCAATAAATTGTCAAAAAAGTAGTTTGTCATCACGAGCGAAGCGAAGTGATCTCATACTTGATAAAAAAAGAAAGATTGCTTTGTCGCTCCGCTCCTCGCAATGACAGTTATCTTATTTTTTAGTAGCCTCCTTCAATATTTCTTCTTCCCCTTCCACAGCAATTTGAGCCGGTCTTTGAGATTTTTCTCCTGTCCGTTTTCAGTTGGAAAGTAAAACTGTTTTTCACCCATTTCTTCAGGGAAATATTTTTCTAAGAGAAAGTTATTGTCATAGTCGTGGGGATACTTGTACTTCTCACCGTAGCCAAGTTCTTTCATCAACTTTGTTGGTGCATTGCGAAGATGATTTGGCACAGGATACATTGGTTGAGTTTTAACTTCCTGTTCAGCTTTTGAAATACCCATGTATGAAGCATTACTTTTTGGAGAAGATGCAAGGTATGTTGTACATTGAGCTAAAACAATTCTCGCTTCAGGCATCCCGATTTTTTCAACAGCACCGAAAGCTGCTTCTGCCAAAACCAATCCGTTTGGCGAAGCATTTCCAATATCTTCCGAAGCAAGAACGATCAATCTTCGTGCAATGAAAAGTGGATCTTCGCCGCCTTCAAGCATTCGTGCCATCCAATATAATGCGGCATCAGGATCACTGCCGCGAACACTCTTTATAAATGCTGAAATAATGTTATAGTGTTCTTCACCGCCTTTATCGTAAAATATATTTTTCCTTTGAATTATGTTATCAAGAAGTTCCTTTGTAATCACAATTTTTTCTTGATTGCTTTCCTGCATAACCGCAGATTCAAAAATGCTCAACATAATTCTTGCATCACCGCCGGATAAATAGAGCAGGTAGTCCTCATCAACTAACACCAGGTTAAAGCCTGATAATAATTCATCTTTTAA
>CAZLJI010000113.1:0-7302 GCA_964559565.1 uncultured Ignavibacteriaceae bacterium
AAATGCTTCGTGAGCAAATGCAATATTTTCATCAACAATAAGTTTCATAAAGATTCAAGTAATCTTTTCAAATTTAGCAAGAAAGATTAATGTTATTATGCTGTGTTTCTTTATCAAATTGTTTTTGCCTGATTATCAGATTATTTTTGCTCAACTCAAATCTATAATTATAGAATGTAATAAACATTAAATAACAATCGGGAGGAATTTCCCATGCTCAGCAAATTGCTAATGCCAGAAATAGAATCTCTTATTGCTGAGAGAAAACTAAGCATACTAAAGGAAATCCTCAGCGATTGGACACCCGCCGACATAGCCGACCTGATAGTTGATCTGCCTGAACAGGATAAAGTGATTGTTTTCCGTGTACTCCCGGTCGAGCTTGCAACAGATACGTTCGAGCATCTTGAATTTGATACACAGGAGGAACTTCTTAAAGCGATGGGTAATGAAGAAGCAGCTGCAATTCTTAATGATATGTCTCCCGATGATAGAACAGCCTTGTTGGAAGAGCTACCCGGTGCTTCAGCGAAAAGATTGATTCAACTACTGTCTGCCGAAGAAAGAAAAATTGCTCAGACATTGTTAGGTTATCCCGAGAACAGTGTTGGTCGATTGATGACTCCCGATTACATTGCTATTAGACAAGATTGGAATGTAGGAGAGACACTCGATTATATCCGTAAAAACGGAGAGGACAAAGAAACTCTTAATGTAATTTATGTGGTTGATGATAAAGGTAAGCTGATTGATGACATCAGAATACGTGAAGTTATTTTATCACCACTTGACAAGAAAATTATTGATTTGATGGATGAAAACTTCACAAGCTTAAACGTTCACGATGACCAGGAAACTGCAGTAGATCAATTTAAGAAGTATGATCGTGTTGCATTACCGGTGGTTGACAATTTCGGAATCCTAATCGGTATTGTCACTGTTGATGACGTCCTTGATGTTGCAGAAGAAGAAGCAACCGAAGATATTCAGAAAATTGCGGGTGTTACGGTTCTTGAAGAACCTTATTCAACAATACCTTTGATGCTTATCATTAAGAAGCGGGCATTCTGGTTAACAATTCTTCTATTTGTACAAATATTTACTGCATTTGTTCTTGGATTTTTTGAAGATCATCTTAGTAAAGCTATCGTATTAACCATTTTCATCCCGTTGATAATTTCAAGCGGAGGTAATTCTGGTTCTCAGGCCGCGACTCTTGTTATTCGTGCTATGGCCGTTGGTGAAATAAACCTCTCAGATTGGTGGCTAATTATGCGCCGTGAAATTTTATCCGGTTTAATACTGGGTTTTATTTTAGGCACGATTGGTTTTTTTCAGGTAGGCTTAATAACCTTGATTTCGGATACTCTAAATCAACATTGGGTTTTAGTAGGCTTGACTGTTTTTTTTACAATTATCGGCATAGTTGTATGGGGAACATTATCTGGTTCAATGCTTCCCTTCATACTAAAAAAACTTGGGGCTGATCCCGCCACTTCCTCAACTCCACTTGTCACCACAATCGTTGATGTTTCAGGGCTCATAATTTATTTTTCAGTAGCAGTATTAGTTTTAAGCGGGACTTTGTTATAATTCGCATAAATCGAATAGTGCAAATCTTAAATAAAACTTCAACTTTCTTCTTATATTTGTGCCCTAATGATTATTCAAACTACAGAAAGTCTTAATGAATAAAACGAACATAAAAGGGATAATTCTTGCCGGCGGTTCCGGTTCCCGGCTTTATCCGATAACTAAAGTTTACAGCAAACAGCTTGCACTCATTTATGATAAGCCGCTTATTTATTACCCTCTTTCAATTTTAATGCTTGGAGGAATCAGGGATGTACTGATCATATCCAACTCTGAAACGATTCCTTTGTATCAAAAACTTTTTGGCGATGGAAAAAATCTCGGAATGAATTTCGAGTACGTTATCCAGCCTGAACCGAAAGGAATTGCACAGGCATTTATTCTTGGTGAAAAATTTATCGGGAAGGATATGTCCTGTCTTATTCTCGGGGATAATATTTTTTATGGAAAGCTTGAATTCTTTTACAAAGCACTTCAATCAACAAAAGGAGCAATTATATTCGGCTACAAAGTAAACGATCCGGAAAGATATGGAATTGTGGAATTCGATAATGAAGGTAAAGTAATTTCCATTGAAGAAAAACCAGCAAAACCAAAATCTCATTACGCTGTTCCCGGTTTGTATATTTATGATAACAGAGTAATTGAGATTTCAAAAAATTTAAAACCATCTGCACGTGGTGAACTTGAAATTACAGACGTTAACAAAGCTTACCTGGAAATGAATGAGCTTTATGTTGAAAAAATTGGAAGAGGCGTTGCATGGCTTGATACAGGAACACCGGAAGCTTTACTTGCTGCTTCAAACTTTTTCGGTGTAATTGAAGACAGACAGGGATTAAAAGTTGCGTGCATAGAAGAAATTGCTTACCTGCGTGGATTCATTGACAGAATACAATTTGAAAAATTAGTCGGTGAAATCCCGAAATCACTTTACAGAGAATATCTTGAAAAAGTATTGGCAGAGCTTTAATTGAAAATTACAAAAACAGAAATTATCGGATTACTTATAATCGAACCCGAAGTCTTTGCTGATGACCGCGGATACTTTTTCGAATCGTACAGCAAGATGAGATATAACGATCTTGGAATATTTGAAGAATTCGTTCAGGATAATTATTCCAAATCAAAGAAAAATACTGTCAGAGGTTTGCATTACCAGGTTGGAGCAAAAGCTCAGGGTAAACTTTGCCAGGTAATTGAAGGCGAAGTGCTTGATGATGCGGTTGATATTCGTTTTGGCTCACCGACTTTCGGAAAACATTTTTCAATTATTCTAAACTCTGAAAAGAAAACACAGCTTTGGATACCCCAAGGATTTGCACACGGATTCTCAGTTCTTTCAGATGAAGCAATCTTTGCTTACAAATGTAGCAACTACTACAGCAAGTCGCACGAACGTTCCATCCTTTTTAATGATCCTGATTTGAATATCGATTGGAAAGTCGATAATCCAATTGTCTCTGAAAAAGATTTAAAGGCAGTACAATTTAAAAGCATTCAAAAAGATTTTTATATAGCGAGTAATTAGTATTTACAAATTATTTATTTATCATTATTAAAACTTTAAATACGGAAAATTTATGAAGGTCCCACTGCTCGATTTAAAACCACAATATCATTCACTGAAAAAAGAACTTGATGATGCAATTCTGCGTGTTGCTGAATCACAGTATTTTATTCTCGGTCCCGAAGTCGAGAATATGGAAAAAGAATTCTGTGAATACTTGAACTGTAAGCATGCAATCGGAGTTTCTTCAGGAACGGATGCACTTCTGCTAGCATTAATGGCAATTGATATTGGACCCGGTGATGAAGTTATCGTTCCAACATATTCATTCTTTGCAACCGCTGGTGTCGTTTCAAGATTAAATGCCAAACCAGTCTTAGCTGATATAGATCCAGTTACTTTTAATATCAGCATCGATGAAATAAAAAGGAAAGTAACTTCCAAAACAAAAGCAATAATCCCTGTGCACCTGTATGGTCAGAGTGCGGCTATGGAAAAAATAATGAGAGTTGCTAAAGAGAATAATATTATTGTGATTGAAGATGCTGCTCAGGCTATCGGTACACAATACAAAGATGGGAAATATGTTGGGACAATCGGAGATATTGGCTGCTTCTCATTTTTTCCAAGTAAAAATCTCGGTGGTTATGGTGATGGCGGACTTGTTACTACAAATAATGATGAGTTTGCATACATGCTTCGAATTAAACGAGTTCACGGCGGCGAACAAAAATATTATCATAAAGTCATTGGTGGCAATTTTAGAATAGACGCATTGCAGGCGGCGGTGCTTCGGGTGAAACTTCCTCATCTTGATAAATGGTCAGAGAAGAGGAGAGCGAACGCTGAACACTATTATGAACTTTTTAAAAAAGCAGGGTTAGCGGAAGAACCCGGTAAAATTAAATTTGATGATAAGAACAGCGTGTTGCTTCCAAAGCCCATTTATAAAGGCAGCGCTGCGGTAAAAAACTATCATATCTATAATCAGTTTATCATCAGAACTCAGAACAGAGATGGATTGAAAAAATTCCTCACTGAAAATGAAATTGGAAACGAAATTTATTATCCTGTTCCGTTTCACATGCAGGAATGTTTTGCTAATCTGAATCATAAAAAAGGAGATTTCCCGGAATCAGAAAAGGCAAGTGAAACTTCACTGGCAATACCAATTTATCCCGAACTATCAAAAGAGCAGCAGGTATTTGTTGTTCAGAAAATAAAGGAATTCATTCACGGTAAATGAGGTCGTTTGTAAAAATAGTTTTGACTTTACTGGTTATAACATTTGCTGGTTTAACCAAAGCACAAGTTGTGTATGAACCATTGTATGAGGACGTTTATAATTTTCTGGCAAGGATCAGTCAGAAAGGAATTATTGAGTTTGATGATCTAATCAGACCGTTACCGAGAAGTTATATCAGCAAGAAGCTATCGGAGGCAGACTCACTTTCCTCACAACTTACTTCTCTCGAACGTGACGAATTGGAATTTTTCCTGAAAGACTATTACCACGAAAGATGGCTGAGAGAAGGTAATGATAAGCAAACTGAACATCTCGATTATTTTGGATTCGATCCTGCTGACAGATGGAGAATGTTTTCTTATGGCGGTGATGGGTTCAAAATTAATGCTGATCTTATCCTCGGTGCTGAAATTGGTTCCGTTAAAGATGCGAAGCAGACTCACTTCTGGAACGGAATTTATTCATACGGTTATATCTACGATGTACTAGGATTCAGTTTTGATTTCAGGGATAATACAGTGAATGGGACAACTATAGATAAAACGAGAAACTTTACGCCCGAGACAGGGGTTGTTGCCCGCACCGATATGAATACATACGAATATTCTCCGGACAAAATGGAATACAGCGAAGCTAAGATGATGCTCGCGACTGATTGGAAGTGGGGAAGTCTTGCTGCCGGAAAAGAATTTTTAGAGTGGGGTTATGGTGATAATGGTCTGCTGGTTATGTCACAAAAAGCTCCTTCGTTTCCGTTAATAAGATTGGATATTAATCCCATTGAATGGCTCAGTTTTAATTACTTTCATGCTTGGTTATCTTCAGATGTAGTTGACACAACCAGTTTTTATCCAACTGAAAACGGTGACTATGCATTTTCATTCAGGAATAAATATCTGGCTTCACATACATTAACAATCAAACCGACAAGAGGACTCGATCTCTCAATTGGTGAATCAATCGTTTATGCTGATCAACTTGAATTTCTTTATTTGATACCAATAACATTTTTTCGGCTGGCAGATCATTACTTAAGCAGACAAGCCAATTCAGCCGGCAGCAATTCACAGTTCTTTGCACAGGTGAGTTCTAAAGGACATATTAAAAATACTCACATTTATGGCACATTATTCATTGATGAGTTCACAATAAATGGAATAGGTAATCCGGAAACAGAAAAAATGCAGATCGGATTTACTCTCGGAAGTTCAGTCACTGATTTGCCAATTGATAATCTTACAATAAAACTGGAGTACTCTAAGATATATCCGTATGTTTATCAGCATTATATAAACACAACGACATTTGAAAGTAACTCGTATGTTATGGGACATTGGATGAATAACAATGCTGATCAGGTATTCGGTTCATTAAAGTATCGTTTTATTCGTGGTTTGGAAGCACTTGTCTGGGCAAGATATATCCGCCAGGGTGAACGAGCAGATGAAAGCCAGCAATTCGTTTTGCCGCAGCCGCCATTTCTTTTTGGTTTGAGGACCAACTATACTTACTTAGGCGGACAAATTAAGTTTGAAATTCTTCATGATCTTTTCGTCCGTGCGAATTACCAGTATATGAAAACGTCAAAGCAGCAGGAAGATTTAAGTTTTGTTGATGAAACCAATCACGAGTTTTATTTTGCAGTGTATTATGGATTGTAATTGAAAATCAAATGACTAATCAATCAAAATATTTAAATAAGAAAATTTATATTGCCGGTCATACCGGGATGGTTGGTTCTGCGATCACACGTGAATTACAGAGGAAAGGATATAAAAATCTTATTCTAAAAAATTATCCCGGTCTCGATTTGATAAAGCAGGATGATGTCGAACAATTTTTCAAAACAGAAAAACCTGAAGTAGTTATTGTTGCTGCGGCAAAAGTCGGCGGCATTCTTGCAAATAACACTTATCGAGCTGAATTCATCTATGATAACCTGATGATAGAAGCTAACATAATTCATAATGCACACAAAACCGGAGTGGAAAAACTAATTTTTCTGGGAAGCTCCTGCATTTATCCAAAGCTCGCACCGCAGCCGCTGAAGGAAGAATATCTTCTTTCAGATTATCTTGAATTCACAAATGAACCGTACGCAATCGCTAAGATCGCCGGAATAAAACTTTGCGAAAATTATTTCAGACAGTATTGTTCCAACTTTTACTCAGTTATGCCGACAAATCTTTACGGACCAAATGACAATTTTGATTTGCACACCTCCCACGTTCTTCCCGCATTTATAAGAAAATTTCACGAAGCTAAAGAAAAAAATGAAAAGGAAGTTATAATCTGGGGAAGCGGCAAACCTCTTCGCGAATTTCTTTATGTAGAAGACCTTGCCGATGCAATGTTATTCTTAATGGAAAGCGTAAATGCAGAAGACCTCTATGAAAAAGGAATAACTCATTTAAACATTGGAACAGGTAAAGATATTTCAATTGATGGTCTGGCCAATATGATTTCTGAAATTGTCGGATGCAAAGGCAGTATAAATCATGATATTTCGAAACCTGATGGTACTCCGAGAAAACTGCTTGATGTTTCCCGGATAAATTCTCTCGGTTGGCAATACAAAACGGAGTTGCGAAAAGGGATAGTCGAGACTTATAAATGGTTCTCGAGTAAATTTAAATAAAAAATGGAACGCAGATAACACAGATCATTTAAGATAATCGCTGATTAAGATCTGCGAAAATCAGTTTAATCTGCGTCATCTGCGTTCTATATTCTTAATTTAACATTTTTAATTGTCTATGAAACGCGCATTGATCACCGGAATCACCGGACAGGACGGAAGTTACCTAACAGAAATTCTTCTTGAAAAGGGTTACGAAGTTCATGGAATTATTCGAAGAAGCAGTTCTTTTAATACTGGAAGAATTGATCATCTCTACAACGATTCCAAAATTCTTAACAGAAGAATTTTTTTGCATTACGGTGATCTGGTTGA
>CAZLJI010000114.1:0-7289 GCA_964559565.1 uncultured Ignavibacteriaceae bacterium
AGGTATCGTCTTCTGATCTCCAATAGTAAACAACCGGTTCATCATCAATAAAAAGTTGAGCTGAACTTACATTTCTGTCAATAAACGGGTACTCCCTGAACGTTACGCTAAGATCACGATTTTCAAATTTACCAAGATAAAGTTTTGATTGCTTCTTGTACACGAGAAAAATATTTACAAACGTACTATCAATCCTTTGTAAAGCAACATCAAGAATTTCTCCCGGTGCATAAAGCTGTTTCCGGTTGAGCCTCCTTATATCAAAATTATATCTGAAAACTTCCAGAAGCGCAGCACCTTTTGTATAGCAGTAAAAGAATTTTCTAAAGCTAAAGAATTCATCAACTATCAGTTCGTTATGATTATCAACCAAAGGAATATTATATAAAAGTGTTGGGATACCCAATTTATTATTCAATAATATCTTTAGAGAATTATCATGCTCATCAATAAAACTTATGTCAGGAATGCCATCATTCAAATAATCAAATTGCTTTACTGCCCCGGCTTGAATTCCCAGAGTGAGTTTCATTTCTGAGCCGAGTTCCTTTTTTGAGTTAAGTACAATTAGCTCACCGGAATTGAGTAAGCATGAGATGTTATCTATATTTTTATACTTTGATGTTGTAAATGCCGCCAATGATGAATTTTTCAAATAAGGAATTTTTTCGTGAAACTCATTACCATTCTTTCCAAAGAAAATGTTCAGTAAATCTTTCGATACACCAACAGCAATATCAAAAATTTTATCACCGTTAAAATCTCCAAAGTTTATTGCGAATGGACGATCATCCAGTTTCATAGAATATTTGCTATTATATAAACCCTGAGCATCGCCCGATAATATTTCGATACGATTGCCAAAGGCATAAATAATATCCTGAAAACCATTTGTGTTCAAATCAAGACTTTGAAGCAAATTTATTTTTTCAGAATACTGAATTGATCGTGAAAGTCTGAAGATACCATTAGTATTATTGATAAAGAACTGGAGTGAGTTCTCAAGGATATTAAATGCTAGCACATCAGGGTATCCATCATCGTTCAAATCAACAAATATAGCTTCGCTGAAACTCGTGCCGGTTGTAATCTTTTTTTCACCAATTCCGTCATTTGATCTGAAGAGAATCGACAAGCCATCAAAGCCGCTGCCTGAGACAAGTATTTCTTCGGTCCCATCCAAGTCAATATCTCCTGTAAAAATATTTTCAGGATAGGAGTCGAACTCAATTTTACTTTTGTTTACATCAAGTGAATCAGGAGAGATATACATCAACGTAACTTTTCTAAGCCTTCGTTCAACTGCAGCAAATAAATTAGTACTTTTAGTTTGATACTTTAACTGTTTAAGCTGTGAAATTTCTGAATTCACTTGAAACTCTTTTAATTCAACGCTGTCACCCAGAAAAGGAGTGTAAACTCCAATCCGCTTCAAAACAGTGGAATACAAAATCAGTTCGTCATCTCCGTTGGAATTTAAATCAGCAGAAATTACAACTTGATAATCTTCTGGCAGTGGGAAATTTTTCTGGAAGCAAAATCCATTGATGGGAATTTGACTATAGGATAGTGAAGAAAAAAACAGAATAGATAAGATGAAACTATTTTTCAATTGACCGATTCTTGAGTCGGTTTTCTCTCCTGATAAGCGCTTCATTAAATCTTCTTTTCTGTTCATTTGTTTCTGGTATAGCTTCAATCGCTTTAACCGGTTTACCCTGAGAATCCACACATACAAAAGTCAGGTAAGCGGAATTTGTATGCTTTTCTGTGCCCTCTTTGAAGGATTGAGAAAACACTTTAACACCAACTTCGAGTGAAGTATTGAACACCCTGTTGACAGAAGAAAGCAGTGTGACTGCGTCTCCAAGTTTCACCGGGTGATGAAAATCTATTTTATCAACTGAAGCAGTAACACAAACCCTTCCTGTAAGTTTTTCAGCGCTTAATGAAGCACAAATATCTATCCAGTACATCAATTGTCCGCCAAAAAGAGTTCCGAGCTGGTTGGTATGGTTCGGAAATACAAGTTCGGTCATTGTTATCTGTGATTCGCTTACTTTCCGGGCATTCATTAGTTAGAAGAAAATCCCCCTTTTAATTTTGCTTCAAGCGAATTTTTTAGACCATCTATTTCATTAAAATTTTTATCTTCAGGATACATGCGTACAAACTTACTCATCTCTTTAAGAGCTTCATCTTCTCTTTCTCTATCCATTAACAATTTTATTTTGCGGTATAATGCCATAGGTGCATATTGAGTGTCATGGTAAATTTCAACGACAGCGTCATAATATTTTAAAGATGCTGTATAGTAATCCATCTTTTCATAAATGACCGCAATCGAATACTCTTTTTCTGCAAGCTTATCATTCAATTGAGAAATTTTTCTTTCTGCTTCAGCAACTCTTTCATTTAATGGAAAGAAATCAACGAATGCCTGGTATTCTTCAATTGCTTTCTTACTGTATTTCTGATCCAATGTATAGTCAGGTGAAAGTTCATAATAGCTTTCTGCAAGCATAAATTGAGCATCTGCAACAAATTCACTTGCCGGCATATTCTTTATGAGCTTGCTAAATTCAAAAGCAGCAAGGATATACTCTTCACGCTCGAATTTACACCTCCCAAGATAGTATTGTGCATCATCAACTATGCTGCTGCCGGGATACTGAAGTAATAATGCCTCAAACTCTATTGAGGCATCCTCAAAATCTTCATCCTCAAAAAGTTTTATCGCACTAGCTAACCTTTCATCGGCAGATAGATCACTCAAATCACGCGATGAGCCACAGCCCCAAATCATTAGAAGAATTGCGCTTGATATTAAAAAGTATTTGCTCATAAATGCTTTAATTTCATAAAAATAACAAGTAATATTAGTTAAAAATGCAGTTGCTTCAAAGGTAAATTCAATCACTCGCTTCTGACGGTGAAGAATATCACAATCACTGCGGCTGCAGTTCCAATGGCAATCAGTGGTTCAGCAAATCCGGAAAGAAATGGCTCGGAAGGAATAGTTCCCTTTGTAAATGGGAATGAATCGTTCTCAATAAATTTTAAATCTTCAACTTTAACAGTATCAACACTTGTGATTTCGAATTCCTTTTTACCGCCTGCAGAAAAAGTATGCAAATAGTTACCAAAAATTGTTGAATATCTCTGAATGTAGTGAGTTCCGAACCAGCCGTCTCTGAACATCTCACCATATTCAACACCTGCACCTTTCAGAACAATATTAACATTTGGAATATTCAGTTCATCAGTCGGCTGTTCAAGAATTTCTTTTCCGCTTTGCTTGAATCTTTCTTTAATGCTATTGGAAAATAAAGAATAGCTTTGACCAAGATTTAATGTGAGTAGTATTTTCTTTTCAGATGAATTTATTTCAGAATTTATTTGATCAACAAGTGAATCTGTTAATGAATAAAAAACATCAAGGTTGGTTTTTGTTTGACTCTCAACTTCTGGAGATGTTAAAAGAAATAAGATCAAGAGCGGAATGAACTTTTTTCTACAGAAGATTAAATATTTAAGTACAAATTTTATCAGCATTACACTGCTAATATCCACAGAATGGTTAAGAGTTTCAAACTTTTCCGGATACCAGATACTGGATACCCAACCAATAAAAAAAAGCTGTCATTCCGGATCGCCTGGAATCTGACAGCTTTATAATTTTTTCAGCCGGAGGCTGATCCGCCTCTGGCGGAAATTGTTAATTACCTTACCTCGCCATTGCCTGCAATCTTTTAATCCTTTCCTCTGTCGGCGGATGAGTGGAGAATAATTTTGAAATTCCTCCTCCGGCCAAAGGATTAATAATAAACATATGTGCTGTTGCAGGATCAGAATGATAAACTGGTTTCATCTGGTTTCCTCTGGAAATTTTCTGTAAAGCAGAAGCCAGACCCAAAGGATTTCCAGATATCTCTGCACCACCTTTATCAGCAGCAAATTCACGTGAACGTGAGATTGCCATTTGAATGAGCATTGCAAGTATTGGTGAAAGAATTAATAATACTAATCCCCCAATTCCTCCGCCTTCTCTGTCATCGCTTCTGCCAAACATCATAGCCCAACCAGCCATATGTGCTATATATGAGATTGAACCAACAAGTGTTGCTGCAATTGTGCTGATCAAAGTATCTCTGTTTTTCACGTGTGCAAGTTCGTGAGCCATCACACCTGCAAGCTCATCGTTACTCAAGCCCTGCAAAATTCCAGTTGTTGCTGCAACTGCAGCTTTCCTTGGACTCCTTCCTGTCGCAAATGCATTTGGAGTTGGATCATTTATAATGTAAACTTTTGGCATCGGTATGTTTGCTTTTTGAGCTAATCCTTCAATCATATCATAAAACTTTGGCGCTGATTCCCGATTAACTTCTTTTGCCCGATACATTGCAAGAACGATTTTATCAGAAAACCAGAAAGAACCGAAGTTCATTATTAATGAAAAGACAAGCGCAATGGTCATTCCTGTATTGCCGCCAAGTAGGTAGCCAATAAGCAGGAAAAGAGCCATCATTAATGTCATTAAGAATACTGTTTTAACCGCGTTCAATTTTTACTCCTTTTTAAGTTTGGGAACAAATCTAAGCTGTGAAAAGTTTCGTTTCAAGTTAATGTGGGATGACTTCTTTTTCTGCTGGATTCACAAAACTAGCAATAATTATAAATTATAGATTATAAATTCTTCATTCTTAATTATCCATTCTTTCTCCCCTTGCCTTTATTTACTATAATCCTTAAATAGATGCCGCAATTTTCAAGGAGTTTAAATGAGAACCGTACTTTCATCTTTATTCATAGTTTTTATTTTAACAGTATCATTCACTTTCGGGCAAAACACTTATGATTTCCTGAATGTTGATATGAGTGCGCGAGCAGCTTCACTCGGAGGAAGTTTCTCAACAAACAATGATGATGTTGATGTACTTTTCTACAATCCAGCCGGTATGAGTTTCCTTGAAAAAAATCCCGTCTCATTTTCTTTTGTTAAACATCTGATGGATATAAATCTTTTCAGCTTAGCTTACTCAACAGAATTTGAAAACATCGGAAGATTCGGCACTGCAATTAAATATATCAACTACGGCTCATTCGATGAAGCAGATGAGTTTGGAAACAGAACGGGAGAGTTTAATGCAGGCGAGCTTGCATTTATTCTAGGGTACACAAATGAATTCAGTGAGAATTTTTATTACGGTACTAACGCAAAAGTGATTTACTCTTCCATTGCGGATGAATCATCGAGCGCGATAGCACTTGATCTCGGAATTAACTATGAAGTTCCCGACCAGAAATTGAATCTTGCTGCCGCTGTATTAAACCTCGGCACACAGCTTTCATCATACATTGACACAAAAGAAGATTTGCCATTGGATGTGACTATCGGTATTTCAAAAAGACTTGAGAATCTTCCCGTCCGACTTTCACTCGATTTTCATCAGCTAAATAAAGAACGAGATGAACTCTACCAGCATCTAAAAGGTTTCAGCCTTGGAGCAGAGTTTTATCTCAGTGAAGTTTTTACTCTCCGCTTTGGTTATGATAACGAGAAGCGTTCGGATCTTAAAGTTGGATCATCATCTGGGATTGCTGGATTTAACGGTGGGCTGGGTGTCAAAATCTCAGAATACGTTTTCAACTATGGATATTCATCCCTCGGTACCATCGGTGCGATGCACAGGATTGGTTTATCTACTTCCATTTAACTAATTGAGACTCTCGACGCGTCCCGACAAAGTCGGGACTTGCGGGAATGACACTACCCTCTTTTATTCTTTTTATCAAGCTGAAGTATATCTTTTGTCATTCCGGCGATCCGCCATAGGTGGAGAGTCCGGAATCTGAAACCACATTAAACACCAACTCAATAAAACTTATTTACTTCCCTGCTTTTCTATTTTGTTAATTCTTGCTAAATAAGTTTCAGCAAGCGTATGTGAGTTGTTAAACTCTCTCATATTAAGCACAGCATTGTAGTACTTCTTCGCCTCATCATACTTACCCTTCGTCTCCATAATAGTGCCCGAGTAAAGAGTTGCATTTATGCGGAAACCAGAAGCTTTATCCTGATCAATTTTTTTTGAGTCTTCAATACATTTTTTGTAATAGGAAAAAGCCTCTGTATAATCCCCTTTGTTCTTGAGGTTATTAGCAATGTAATAATTAGCTTCCCGCCTGACCATAGGTGTGTTGTAACCTTCAAAATTTTTATCTGCTTTCTTGAGAACATTTTTGAAAATCTTATCGACTGTTTCCCATTCAGCTTTTCGTGCTGCAATTCTGCCACGCCATCTTTCAAACACTGGATTATCTGGAAATGAATCCACAAGCTGTCGCGTAAATAGTTCTGCAGAATTCATATCGTTTTCAAAATAATAATAGAAGGTTACCAGTATGTATCTTGCTTCATATTTTGAATACTTACCTGTGCTTGCAGCTTCCTTTAATTCTTTTAATCCAAGTTCTTTATTTCCTGTAGGAAAAAACATCATTACAGGTTTTACTATCGGGTATTTATCAGGAATAACGGCAGCAAGGTAATTATAAATTCCGAAGCCGAGCTTAACATCAACATTGTCTGGGTCAAGTTTTGAAGCAGTCTCCACTAATGGAAGCGCTTCCCGTCCGTCATCAGCAGCACCGAACCAGCTTTCACGCATAACTCTTAATCTTCCTCTGAAACCAATTGCACCTCCTTTGAAGAAAAGTGCATCTACATTGTTCGGATCTTTGTCGAGAATAGCATCGCAGAAATCAACTGTCTCTTCAATCTTTTCGTAGAATTGTTCGTCCTGCGCTTCATCTTCTTCCGATAGAATAATTCTCCACCAGTCAATCATTGCAAAAAAGAATTTGCCTGCCGGATATTTCGGATATTCTTTCTGCAGCAACTGAAAAGTTTTTTCAGCTTCAGTAAATTTTATGCTGTA
Source organism: uncultured Ignavibacteriaceae bacterium (assembly GCA_964559565.1). Classification (GTDB taxonomy): domain Bacteria; phylum Bacteroidota; class Ignavibacteria; order Ignavibacteriales; family Ignavibacteriaceae; genus IGN2. Next base: position 6,942 of record CAZLJI010000114.1, read on the forward strand.
GATTTGATTGATGCCTGCTTTAACGAGTGAATCATAATCTGGTTTTGGAAAAGCAAAACAAGTAATTATGAAAATGAAGAATAGAATTTTTGTCGACATATAAATGTAATTCAATTTTAATTTTGGTTAGTAAGTTACTCATATAAAATAAAAAACCCGATGCGAAGATCGGGTTTAATTGTGGAAAATTATTTCTTTATTTCAAAATCATTCTGAATAATATTTGCTTTACTTATTAGTTGTTCTTGTAAATCACTTAGAACTGCACTAGGTACGTTATCCAATTCCTTTGTTGTTAAAACATTTAAAAATAAAGTAATATACGGTGCAGTTGCAATAAAGGCTTTT
>CAZLJI010000115.1:0-464 GCA_964559565.1 uncultured Ignavibacteriaceae bacterium
TCAAGCCATGCCCGGCATTAACACCAAGACCAAGTTTTTTAGCGTGTTTTGCTGCACCTCTTATTCTTTCAAGCTCGTCAAATTGTTCTTCTTCAGTAAGTGCATTTGCAAATACTCCGGTGTGAATTTCGATAAAGTCGGCGCCTACTTCAGCTGATGCATCAATCTGCGGGATATCGGGTTCCGTAAAAATAGATACTGCAATATCAGAATCATTCAACTCTTTGATTGTCTCTCTTATTAAAGTAACATTGTCGATAACATTTAGTCCACCTTCAGTTGTTAATTCCTGCCTTTTCTCGGGAACTAATGTTGCTAATTCAGGACCAACATCACAGGCAATTTTAATTATTTCAGGTACTGCTGCCATTTCAAAATCGAGTTTAGTTGTTACAAGTTCCCGAAGAAGTCTAACATCACGTTCATTGATGTGTCTTCTGTCTTCTCTCAGATGAAACACGATT
>CAZLJI010000115.1:474-7243 GCA_964559565.1 uncultured Ignavibacteriaceae bacterium
TCCATCAACTCCAGCTTGCTCAGCAATTAATGCTGTTGTTACTGGATCAGGTTGGGTCTCGCCTCTTGCGTTTCTTAATGTTGCAGCGTGATCAATGTTTAAAGTAAATCTCATTTCAGCTCCCTAAAAAATTGTTTTGATGATATTAAATAATGAATCTATCCCAACACCATAATCATTTGCCCTATACCTCAAAGTTGAAATAAAGTCAATCGTAAACATTATTCCCATATGAGTAGTAATACAATATAAAATTGAGTCTGTACGGAAAGCAAGAACTCCCAACGCTATTCCTCCAGCTATTGCACCAAATGTTTCAGGAGCTGGTTTTCCATTATGCAAAATTACAAAAGGAATCATTTGCATCAGCACTGAATAATAACCGAATTTTTGTTTCAATCCAAAAAGCATAAAGCCGCGCCAAATAAATTCCCAACTTATCATATACAACATCATTCCCAATTCATAAATATAAAATTCTCCCCAGCTATTTCTCGTCGAAAGAAGATGAGGATATTTTTCTGAAAATTCTGGTGCGGTTGAGAAAAACCAAATTGCCGGAAGCATCACTAAAAAGAAAATAGAAGATAATGCAAGACCTGTTTTGTAATCACCAAACTGTAAACCATAATTTCTTAAATCTTCCCTAAGAATAAATTTGATGATGATTATCGATAAAAGAAATAACGTAATAAAATCACCAATGAACCAATAGAGATATTCATATAAAAAAACATCCGGATTGTTTTGATAGTAGGGGAAGAAATTGATTCTGAAAAAATTTCTGGAAGTGTAGTACCATGAAATTGTTTGAAGTATAGCTACAGAAAGAAAAATAATTATGACTTTCCTGTCCATTTCCCGCATGATAACCAATAAGCGGCTCGTTTCTCTTTTCAATTCTGAAAGCTTCAAGAGTTCTTCTTAAAAAATTTGAAATGTATTCAGGACAAATATAAAACTGTGTGGCTTAATTCCACTTTAAAATGCTTAATTCTGCCAATATTCTAAATTTTCTGACCTTGACAAAGATACGGTACAGTATTATTTTAGCACTCGCTTTTTAAGAGTGCTAATAAATCATTTAACCAAATTAGGAGTAAAATATGGCAAAATTAAAACTCAATCCATTAGCTGACAGGGTTGTTGTAAAGCCCGCTGAAGCTGAAGAAAAAACTAAAGGGGGAATTATCCTTCCTGATACAGCAAAAGAAAAACCTGTTGAAGGAACAGTAGTCGCAGCTGGACCTGGCAAAGTTGCTGACAATGGTGAAGTAGTGAAAATGACAGTAAAAGTAGGTGACAAAGTTCTTTATGGCAAGTACAGTGGAACCGAAGTTACAATTGACGGCGAAGAGTATCTCATCATGCGAGAGAGCGACATCTTCGCAATTGTTCCTTAACTAATTATAAATTGATAACAAATAAAGGTAAATAGATATGGCAAAATTAATCGAATATAATACTGACGCTAGAAGTGGCTTGAAAGCTGGTGTTGATAAGCTGGCTAATGCCGTTAAGGTTACACTTGGTCCAAAAGGACGTAATGTAATTCTTGAGAAAAAATTTGGAGCACCAACCGTAACTAAGGATGGTGTTACCGTTGCAAAAGAAATTGAACTCGAAAACAATATCGAGAATATGGGTGCACAAATGGTTCGCGAGGTTGCATCAAAAACAAGTGATGTTGCCGGTGACGGAACAACTACTGCAACCGTTCTCGCACAGGCAATTTACAGAGAAGGTTTAAAGAACGTTACTGCCGGTGCAAATCCGATGGATTTGAAAAGAGGAATAGACATCGCAGTAACCAAAGTTATAGCTTACTTGAAATCAATCAGCAAAGATGTTGAAGGAAGAAATGAAATCGCTCAGGTCGGTGCAATCTCAGCCAACAACGACAAATCAATTGGAGACCTGATTGCAGACGCGATGGAAAAAGTTGGTAAGGATGGAGTCATAACAGTTGAAGAAGCAAAAGGAACAGAGACTTCTTTAGAAGTAGTTGAAGGTATGCAGTTTGATCGTGGCTATCTTTCCCCCTACTTTGTAACTGATGCAGAATCAATGGAAGCTGTGCTTGAAGATCCGATGATTTTAATTCATGATAAGAAAATTTCGGCAATGAAGGATCTTTTACCAATTCTTGAAAAAATTGCTCAGCAAGGAAGATCATTACTTATTATTGCTGAAGATCTTGAAGGCGAAGCATTGGCTACTTTAGTTGTAAATAAGATTCGTGGCACTTTAAAAGTTGCTGCTGTAAAAGCTCCTGGATTCGGCGATAGAAGAAAAGCGATGCTTGAAGACATCGCAACATTAACTAACGGAACTGTTATCTCTGAAGAGAGAGGATTTAAGTTAGAAAATGCAACTGTATCTTACTTAGGAACCGCTAAGAAAGTTGTAATTGATAAAGATAACACGACAATAGTTGAGGGTGCTGGTAAAACTGATGACATCAAAAAGAGAATAAATGAAATCAAAGCTCAGATTGATAAAACAACATCAGATTACGATAAAGAAAAACTTCAGGAAAGATTAGCAAAACTTTCCGGTGGTGTTGCGGTTCTTAAGATTGGTGCTTCAACTGAAATCGAAATGAAAGAGAAAAAAGCTCGTGTTGAAGATGCATTACACGCAACCCGTGCCGCAGTTGAAGAAGGTATTGTTGCGGGTGGTGGCGTGGCTTTAGTTAGAGCAATTAGTGTTCTCGATAAAGTAGAAGGTGAAAACATCGACCAGACCACAGGCGTTAAGCTTGTACAAAAAGCTTTGGAAGAGCCACTTAAACAGATTGTAAACAATGCAGGTCTTGAAGGATCAGTTGTATTACAAAAAGTTAAAGAAGGAAAAGATGATTTCGGATTTAATGCTCAAACTGAAAAGTATGAGAACCTGATTAAAGCTGGTGTTATCGATCCTACAAAAGTTACTAGAACCGCTTTAGAGAATGCTGCTTCAGTTTCCTCATTGCTTATCACTACTGAAGCTGTTGTTTACGAGAAGAAAGAAAAAGAACCTCCAATGCCGCCAATGCCTCACGGTGGTGGTATGGGCGATATGTATTAAACAAATCCCATTTGGGTTAATTTAAGGCGGGTTGATACCCGCCTTCTTTATTTTAAAGCAAGGCGTCTTTGGTCTAAGTTTTGTTGAATCTCAGAACTTGAAATGATGTTAAACCACTATATTCACCAAATATTACATAAATAAGAACCTAATGCTCAAATTAACCAACCTTAAAAAGAAATTCGGCAATTTTACTGCTGTAAATAATATCAACCTTGAAATTAATGCGGGTGATTTTTTCGGATTTCTTGGTCAGAATGGAGCTGGCAAAACTACCACAATTAAAATGATTACAGGGCTTTATGCCCCAACTAATGGAACTATACAAATTGGCGGATTTGACATTCAAAAAAATCATATAGAGGCTAAAAAACTTATCGGCTACATACCAGATCAGCCTTTCCTTTATGAAAAATTGACAGGCAAGGAGTTTTTATACTTTTGCGGTGGACTTTACAAAATTGAAAAGAATAAACTGAGAAATATAATTGAAGATACTATCGATCAGTTGCAAATTGGGCAATGGGTTGACAAACGAACTGAAGAATACTCTCAAGGAATGAAACAACGAATTGCTATTGCCTCTGCACTGCTGCATAATCCGAAATTACTTGTTGTGGATGAACCGATGGTCGGACTCGATCCGCAGAGCGCTCTGGTTGTTAAAAATGTTTTAAAACAGAAAGCTTCAGAAGGCGTTGCAATTTTTATGTCAACGCACAGCTTGAATGTAGCAGAAGAAATTTGCTCGAGAATCGGAATTATTAAAGATGGTCAGATGATTTTTGAAGATAAAAAAGAAGTTGTCGAAGAGATTATAGGAACGGATCATGAAAACCTTGAATCGTTATTTCTGCAAATGACAAAATAAATGAGTCTTTTAGTTCACATATTAAAATTCAAAATACTCACTTTTTTTAAGCTCAAGGAAGAACTCAATTTAAAGTCTATTCTTAAACAATTAAGTGCATCACTAGTTTATCTTCTTTTTGCTATTGGTATTTTCTTTTTCACGCGCAACATAATTGCGTATCTGGTGGAAGATGTGAGAATTGGAATGTTCCTGCTTCACAGGTTTGTTTTTATTGTGCTGTTCATTTTCTTTATGACTGTCAACATTGGGAACATTGTTGTTTCATACTCAACATTTTTTAAATCTAGAGAAGTTGGCTTTCTAATAACAATGCCAATTTCATTTGCAAAAATATTTCTTATCAAATTTCTTGATAATTTTTTCTACAGTTCTTCAATACTTTTACTAATGGTGACTGCTGCCTTAGCAGGCTATATATCATATTTCGGATTACCATGGTATTTTATTCCATTTGCTGTTGTGTTTTTAATACTGCCCTTTATGTTCATTGCAGGAACTATTGGAGCAATTACTCTTCTTTTGATTATGAGGTTTGCCTCAACATTTGGAATTAAAAAAGTACTTGCAGTAATAGCCTTAGTCTACGGGACTGCCGTTATATTATTTTATATCTTCAGCAGCCCTGTACAATTGGTTACAAAGGTATTTGAATTCTTTCCGAATATAAATAACTATTTTGGTTTTTTGGAAAGCCCCATAATCAAAGTACTGCCCAACCATTGGGTTGCAGATGCTCTCTATTGGATTTCTTCAGGAAGATTTATTGCCGCGGGCTGGTATTTTTATCTTTTGATAGTTATCTCGATTTTATTTTTCTTGTTTTCTCTTTACCTGGCAAAAAAATGGTTTTACAGAGCGTGGTTGGTATTCTTAAATCTTTCGGGCGAACTTTCAGCCAAGAAAAAAAGCAAAGGCAAAGTGATCTTCAGCTTTGAGAATAAATCATCACTCAAGCCAAGACGCGAGGCATTAGTAAAACGTGAGCTGCTTTTATTTATAAGAGAGCCAAGCCAGTGGACTCACTTTATTATAATGCTGTTCCTGATCACAATTTTTGTTTTGTCTCTCTCAAATATCGATGTTATGATTTTGAACGCATACAATATCTACTTGAAGACGCTAATTTATCTAATCATTTATCTTTTCAATGTTTTCTTGATTGCCTCAATGTCATTACGGTTTATCTTTCCGCTTGTCAGTCTTGAAGGTGAAACAATCTGGAAAATCAGAAGCGCCCCATTGAATTATAAAAAACTTATGCTAACGAGATTATTCATTTACTTCTCAATTATTTTCGTGATTGGACAGCTTCTTAATTTTGTTTCAAACTACCAGTTTTCAATTATGTTAACTTTAATTTCTCAACTGAATACTGCATTCGTTACAATCACACTGGTATCATTAAACTTTGGGATGGGTGCAGCGTATGCAAATTACAAAGAGAAGAATCCGATTAGAGTTGCTTCATCGCAGGGTGCTTCACTCACTTTTTTATTTACGATTATTTATCTCGTGTTTCTAGTGGTTTTACTGTTCGCACCTTTGACAAATTATTTTTACGCAATGGATAAAGGAAGCTTTGCTTCGCTCTCTCAATTGCTTTATACAAGTGTAATACTTGGAATGATATCATTTATCGTATCATACCTCAGCATAACGAAAGGTGTAAGGCTCTTTAATAAAGATATTTGAAATTAATTTGGGTGTGGGATTTTAAATCTAACTTTATTTTGACTGAGATACATAAATAAAGAGAATGTCTAATGCAGATCTTTTTAGATAATATCTATCTTTTCTGTTGGGACAGATAATTTTTCAATGATATTACTTTCATTAATAATCACAGCGCTTAGTTTATTGCCAGAGCATGCTGCAGTATCAATGTAAACGGTGTCGCTGGCTTCATCGTAAGAGACTTCCTGGAATCTTGTATGACCAACAACCTGCAGTTTTCCAAGATTAAGAAGTTTATCTCTTGTCCATAAAATTCCGTGATCGCTGTTTAAATCGTTTTCGATAATATTTATCAACTTCTGTTTATCCGAAAGAGGATGTTTACCAAGTTTTCTCGAGTAATGATTTGAAATTCCCGCATGACAAATAAAACAATCACTTAAATCCAGAATTAATGGAGCTTTTATAATGAAGTTAAGATGCTTGTTCATTTCGGCAAATCGATTGCTGTAAGAATCCAATGTAGTTTCAGAACCATTAAAAACCCAGGATCTTCCAAGCATACTGGATGGATTTTTATTAAAATAATAAAACATATAATCATGGTTGCCGGCAGTGAAAGTTATTTTATTCTTTCTTATAAACTCAACAACCTCATAACTGTACTTTCCTCTATCTACAAGATCACCAACTGCACATACCGGTATGTCAGGATACTTCTTTAAAATGAGTGCATAGAGCTTTTTGAGCGTATGAAAACAACCATGTATATCGCCAATTACTGCAACCATATTTAGATGTGTCTCGTTTCCTTTGCGTATTTCGTTAATTCCTCGCGGAACTTTGGATGAGCAATTCTTATTAGTTCCCTCGCTCTCTCTTTTAAAGTTTTTCCAAACAGTTGAGCAACTCCGTATTCAGTTACAACATAATGCACGTCTCCACGAGATGTAACCACACCGGCTCCGGGATTTAGTTGAGGAACGATTCGGGAAACTTCACCATCTTTTGTAATTGAAGGTAAAGCAATAATAGGTTTACCACCTTCTGAGTGAGCTGCACCTCTGATAAAATCTACCTGTCCGCCAATACCACTAAAGATTCTTGTCCCAATCGAATCAGCGCATACCTGTCCGGTTATATCTATTT
>CAZLJI010000116.1:0-5515 GCA_964559565.1 uncultured Ignavibacteriaceae bacterium
AAAAATCCCCTCCTCACTTGTGAGGAGGGGTGTCACTTTAGTGACGGGGTGGTGTTTAGTTAAAAACTGTTGAGTAGACTTTTCTCCCTCCACCCCTTCGTCCCCTCCTCAGGCAGGAGGGGAATAACCCATTCAAACTTTTTTCAATATCGCGAGCGGTAAATAATCATGAGCGGGAACTTTTCCCCTGAACGAATCAACATTTTCGATGATCATCTCGCCAAGCTGCTGAGAAGTCAAATAGTGTTTCTTATTAAGCAGATCAATCAACCTCTTCTCTTCAAAAAAATCACCTGATTCATTCTGTGCTTCAGTTAATCCATCGGAATAGATTATCATAAAATCATCTTTATCAAGTGTAACATTTTTTTCTGAGAAATCAGCGCTAAACATTAATCCAAGTGCCGGTGATTCTTTGCTTAATTTTATCACTTGCTCTCTTTTTACAATCAATGGAGGATAATGTCCGGCATTGATAAAATTAATCTCACCGGATGAATCAGAAATTTCAGTATAAACAAGTGAAGCAAATATTTTGGAAGGACTATCCCTGTAAAAAATAGAGTTAAGTTTATCGCCAAGTGTTTCAAGCGAGGGGTGGTCGTAAGCAAGTGCCCGAATGGTTGACTGGAGCTTTGCCATCAGAAGTGCTGCACTTAATCCTTTCCCCGCAACGTCACCAACAGCTACTCCAAATTTATTTTCATCGATTTGAATAAAGTCAAGCAAATCCCCGCCAACATCATTTGCTGAACGTGTGAACAGCCAGATATCCCAGCCGTTTACTTTTGGTGATTGCTCAGGCAATAATGCCAGCTGAAATTCTCTTCCTTCTTCAAGTTCAGTTTTTGCGAGCAGCTTATCTTTCAGTTCAAGTGCAAGTATGAAAAGAAATATAATACCTATTAAGATGGCTGAGATATTTAACCTCAGCGTTGCACTATCTCCACTTGCATCGAAATTCCCTGAGAAGAGTAAAAGAATTAATCCAATAAAAAGCAAAATTCTTCTGAATGGAGTTAAACGAAAATACAATGCTTTTAAAAGCCACCACGGAAGTACGAAGAATTTCTTAAACGCATTCATACTTTCAAGCTTTTCTTTTCGCTTTTCTGACAGGAAATATTGCTTCAGATCTTTATACTCTGATTTAAACTCTTCTTTTATTTTCGTTTGTCTGAAGTCGCTTCGGATAGTTTGACGGATCCGGGGTTCTGTTTTTTGAGTTGTATTGCTAGTATTCATCGTAAAACTATTTTTGTTCTTACTAATACTAAAATAATAAATGATAGAAAGAAAGGAGTTATTAACAAAGCGTCAAACCCGATGAGGAAGGGAAGCAAAGAAGTTTAATCGGATAATCCAAATTGTGATAGGTGATGCTTAAAATGTTTCTTATGGAAAATATCCCATTCATCTTTTGTCAGGTAGCCGAATACCGGATGAGCTGTTTCTGTCGAAGGATTTTGTTCAAAGAATCTGACGTACCTGATTAAAACATTTTCCAGTTCCTTAATTGCTGTAATCATATCTTCAAATTCTAATTTTAATAGATCAGGACCGATGGCAGGGTTCATAAATTCTTTTGGTATATCTCTATCACCTAAAAATAATCTTTTCAATAGGGGAATTTTTCGTTCTTCTGTATAAACTTTAAGTTCAATTTCATTTATGCTTGCCTGAAAAGTTTTATATAAATGTTCAACCATATGCTGTGGTGTCATCTTACCCCATAGCGGTTTTTGATCAGGTGTTAATTGGGTTAATAATTTTGCTATTTCAACAAAATTCAATTTTACTTCTCCGTAAAGATTTTTGATGTTGCAGCAAATCTTGCCTCTTCAAGTTTATCATAATTGGAGATGCACACGTTAAGATCTTGAAGCAATCCATCTTTTATATCGTAAATCCAACCGTGGACGGAAAGGGGGTGCTTACTTTGCCATGCATTTTGAATAATATCAGTATTGCAAACATTAAAAACCTGCTCAACGACATTCAACTCACAAAGTTTATTGAATCTTGAAGCATCGTCCTTTATTTCAAATAAATTTCTTCGGAAGTTTTCTTTAACCGGTCTCAAATTATCCAGCCAGTTATCAACCAGACCAATTTTTTTATTTTCAAGTACTGCTTTAACACCACCGCAACCATAATGTCCGCAGACAATGATATGCTTTACCTTCAACGCTTCAACGGCAAATTGAATTACTGATAAACAGTTGAGATCATTTTTTACTACAAGGTTTGCAACATTTCTATGAACGAAAAGTTCTCCGGGAAGTAGTCCAACTATTTCATTTGCTGGCACTCTGCTGTCCGAGCATCCGATCCACAGATATTCGGGAGATTGCTGCTGTAATAGTCTGTTAAAAAAATCAGGATCAGATTGCGTTTGTTGAGAAGCCCATCTGCGATTGTTTTCAAAAAGATGCTTAAGTACTTTCATAAAAATGGTTTTGTTTAAAGTAGATTTTATACATTTGATTTTAATAAACTTTTGTAGTCACTCAGGAGTCCACCACCTCTAACAGTAGCGCCAATAACCAAACCTGCACCGATGAGTACAAGATTCTTAACAATATATTGTCCTTCAAGAGTTAATCCATAAGGAAAAACAGTCCACACTTTTTCCGGAAGAATGAGAAGAGGTAGCGCTGTGCCAGGCATTTGAAGAAATAAAAGCAAAATTGTAACTCTCAGAAATTTTCCGGTAATCAAACCTATCCCTATCAGAGATTCCCAGGCAGCAAGAACCGGCAGAAATAAATCAGGGTCAACGAAATGAACCGTACTACGTACGAGTTCCTCAGCAGGACTTAATCCTTCGAAAAACTTCAGCATACCAAACCAAAAGAAAACTATTCCCAGACTAATTCTAAGGATCAGTAATCCGTAATTTGCCATCCAGTTAGTTAATTTTTTGTCCAGACCGGAGAAAAACCTTTCAACTATTTTTTCTTCAATTGATTCTTTGTTCATCTTGAATTTTCATTAATTAAATAAATGAGCCAACTTCAATTTCTATTATCATTTCAGTTTTATCAAAAATAAATTTTGCTCTATCCCATGAGGGTGGTCCGAACCAACTGCTCACATTATTCGAATATCCGTAATCTTCAGTTGGAATGCCAAAGATATTAGTGTCAACTATTTCATTTTTATTTTCATCGTGAAAAACTCTTACAGCATATTCACCGTATTGTAAAGAATCTATTACAACAATAACCTGCTTATTGATTATCGGCAGTACTTTGCCAATCCATACAGTATCTTCTCTCTCATAAATAAACTTTGAATTGTCGAGAGCAAATCGGCAGTTACCTGTTTCATTAGTGAAGCCAGTAATAATAACTGTCAATTTACCAAGGTTTGGGCTCTCATGAGATTCCTGAGAAAATAATAAACCAGGTTTAATGAAAACAAATAGCGAAACAATTATTGCAACCAATCTGACAAGACTAATTTTCTGTTTTATTCGTGAATTCATTTTTTCATAAAATATTTTTCAAGTTTTAAGGCTGCAGTCGAGAACAGATATCCAAATGCAGCACCAATTAAAGCTCCTCCAATTACATCAGAAGGATAGTGAACACCAAGATAGACTCTTGATAAAGAAACCAGCGTAGCGACAACTAAAAAAATCCATTTGTAATTTGGGAATAATCTTAGAAGAAAAACTGCAGCGGCAAAATTGTTTACCGCGTGATTTGATGGGAAGGAAAATCCACCAGCACAGCCGATAGGAGTAATGGCATCAGACAGCGCATTACATGGTCTAACTCTTTCAAAAAATTCTTTAAGAATTCTGTATCCTGTCTGGTCGGTAACAACAATCAGAAGGATTAATCCTATGACTGCAATTTTCCCTCGTCTTCCTCCTTTGAAAAATGCAATTCCAATCAATATTATATAAGCTATATACCACTTGTTCACATCCGTAATAATGGAAAAAAACTTATCCAGAAATCCGGTAGAAATTGTATGGTTAAAGAAGTAAAAGACTGCTAAATCTATAGAATACAAGAAGTCCATAATGGCACTATATGTGAAGTATTATTTTGATACAAAACTAATAAAAAAAAGCTTTTATACTAAATTTTTAGAGATACTTTTGGATTTTGAAAACGCACATAAGAAAAATAATATTACCTCGACCTTAAGCTTATCTGTACTGGATTTTATTCTTACCGGCAGGTTTCCATTTTCAAATAAAACATACCAGGAGGTGAGGCAACAGCTGGATGTTCTATTAATTGTTCCGCTTCGTATCATGGCTTTGCTGGCCGCTGTGTTCGGTTTATTTGCGATGATTTTCGAAATAAAATACTTTCCTGAACAAAGTGTTGAAATATATATTATCAGATTGACCTCTACAGTTATTGCGTTCACAGTACTCGCAATGTTAACAGCAGGAATTTCAGTAAGACGATCTCGTGCACTTGTTCACGTACTTCTTCTTACTATAATCGTAACCTCCGGGTTGATGATTTATATTCTTCCAAAATCCTTATTTGTTAACGCGAGCATCACTGGATTAATAATCTTTACATCGGCGCTATTTTTAAGCTGGGAAATACGAAATCAAATTATTGTCGCAATTTATTACAATATAGTTTTTGCAGCAGCAATATTGTTGAGTGACCGAGCTATATATTTTCTTCCCAATATGTTCGAATCAGTATTATTCGTACTGTTTCTCAGCTTTGCCTCCATAATTGCATGTGCTGTTAACTTCAGAGCACGTTTGTTAATTGTTGAGAGAAATCTTGCAATAGAACAATCAGAACAGAAGTACAGATCGATAATAGATAACTCTGCCGAAGGAATATTTCAAACAACCCTGGATGGTAAATGGCTTACAATTAATAAAGCTTTTGCTGCAATTCTTGGATATAAAGATGAACAGGAACTGATGAAAGTGTATGTAAACGATATTTATTTTGAAGAAAGTGATCGAAAAAAGTTAATTGACGAGCTTAAGAAGAGCGAGCAGATAGAGAATTATAGAATCAGGTTAAAAAGAAAAGATGGCACAGCAGCCGTTGTAAGTCTTAATGACAGAATTGTAAATGATGATAACGGTGAGGTTTATCTTGAAGGTAACATTTCTGATATCACTGATCAGGTAAAAGTTGAAGAAGAACGATTGCAGATGGAAAAAATGTTAAAGCAGGAAAAGGAGAAGACAGAAAAATTGGCTGCTGAAGCAATCAGAATTAGTGGAACTAAGAGTAAATTTTTAGCAAATATGAGTCACGAAATTAGAACGCCGATGAATGGAATTTTAGGATTTCTTACTTTAATAGAAGCGGGTGCTTACGAAAGTAATGTTGAGCTGAAACAGTTTTCCACTAACGCACGGCAGTCTGCTGAGTCACTTCTCGAAATAATTAATTCAGTTTTGGATCTATCTAAAATTGAAGCTGGTAAAGTTGAAATTGAATCAGTTCATTTCAATCTTTTGAATGTTATAGATCAATCTATTTCTGTTGTGTCTTCGAAAGCCTCGGAA
>CAZLJI010000116.1:5525-7233 GCA_964559565.1 uncultured Ignavibacteriaceae bacterium
GAGATTCAACACTCAACTGAATACAGACTAATCGGTGATGCTACAAAGCTGAGACAGATAATAATTAATTTATTAAGTAATGCTGTTAAGTTTACACGGGAAGGCGAAATAAGCTTGCGAGTGGGAACAATACCCGTTGCCGAAAATGAGGTTGACCTCAGTGTCTCAGTTGTTGATTCAGGGATAGGAATTCCAGCAGAGAAATTGAGTGAGCTATTCAAACCATTCTCTCAAATAGATGGTTCGGAATCAAAGCAATTGGGTGGAACCGGCCTTGGACTTGTAATTTGTAAAGAATATGTTGAATTGCTCGGCGGTGAAATACATGTTGAGAGTAAAACAGGAAAAGGTAGTACTTTCAATTTTAAAATCAAATGTGGACTTCAACCAAGATCAAGCTTCTCTGACAATAAAATTTTAACTGAGAAACAACTCGATGAAAATATAGATCTCTCGGATAAAATTCAGTTTAACCAAAATGGTTTCAAAGAAAAGCGTGCAAATTACAGGGTTTTAGTAGCCGAAGATAATTTAATCAATCAGAAAGTTTCACTTAAAATGTTGAGCGCAGCAGGTTATAATTCCTCAGCTGTGTCAAACGGAAAAGAGGCAGTCGAAGCAGTGATGCGTGGTGATTTTGATGTGGTACTGATGGATATTCAAATGCCTGAAATTGATGGATATAAAGCAACAGAACAAATTCGCTCTTTGAAAAACTCTAAAAAAAATATCCCGATCATTGCTCTTACGGCTCATGCGTTAATTGGAGACAGAGAAAAATGCCTGAACGCAGGAATGACTGACTACATAGCAAAGCCAGTGCTTGGACAAGAACTTATAAAAAAAATTGATTCACTTTTTAAAATAAATGTTAGCAATACTATCGAAGCTATCGTACCTGAAGTGAAGAATAATTCTTTAATTGATAAAGAAATACTTCAGAAAGTCAGCCTTGGTGATTTTGAATTCGAGAAAGACCTGCTGGAATCCTATCTTTATGATGTAGATCAGAAAGTCAAACTTCTTAATGAAATGTTTGTAAAAAGAGAGCTTGGAAGAATAATCGAGCTGGCTCATACAATTAAAGGAGCAAGTTATTCTGTCGGGGCGATGAAAGTTGGTGATGAAGCTCTTGCAGTTGAAATATCTGGTAAAAATAATGACTGGTTAAACGTACAGGGTCGACTGGAAAAATTGAATATCTTCTGAAAATATTAAAGCCCTCTTAGAGAGGGCTTCTGAATTAAGCTTCTACTGCAACAACTTCGTGTTCAAATTTCATTAACACTTTTCTTATCGTTTCAATTGCAAAATCAATTTCTTCTTTTGTAATAACAAGCGGAGGAGCAAAACGAATTATGTCTCCGTGCGTTGGTTTTGAAAGCAATCCATTCTCTTTGAATTCAACGCAAACATCCCATGCAGTTTTGCCAGATTTGGTTGGTTTTATAACTATTGCGTTTAATAATCCTTTTCCTCTTACAAGAGTTACTATTTCCAGATCATCAATAATTTTTTGCATTTCCTGCCTGAAATATTTTCCAAGCTTATCAGCATTTTCAGCAAGTTTTTCTTCTTTAAGGACCTGAAGAGAAGCAATTGCAACTTTAGCAGCAAGTGGATTTCCGCCACACGTTGAACCATGCTGACCAGGTTTTATTGTAAGCATTACATCGTCATCAGCTAAAACAGCGGAGATTGGCATAAC
>CAZLJI010000117.1:0-7192 GCA_964559565.1 uncultured Ignavibacteriaceae bacterium
TAAGCTGAATAAAATTGGTATCCTTCGATGTATAAACTGTTTTATAATTTCTTGATGCACTTCTTAGATCAAATGTGTTCACCTGAAGATTTGCTAGCGCAAATTTGAAGAGTAAATTTTTTGGATATCTGAAAGTTAGATCATTTAATAATCTTTTGGCCTGCTGATATTTTAAAAGGAATTCAGAGTATATCTGTGAAAGATAAAACTGCGCATCTATTTTAGATAGCTTCCCTTTCTTCGATGCAATTTCAAGATTAGTTAATCCAATCTTTTTATCACCTGTCATTCCAGCAAGGTTAATCGCCCACGACCATGTCTGCGGTGCCTGAGAGATTGCGAAATTAAATAATCCTTTCCCTGTGTAAGCATCAAAATAAAGACTATCTCTTCCAAGCAGGTCATTAAAACATTGATGAAATTTTCTTGCTGCAATAACAGCATCGAAATAGCTTTCATTCCTTGTGAACGCAAAAGTTCTGTTTGCATATGCCGAACCGAGAATGTACAGACTGAACGCATCAGAGGAATCTTTTTTAAGAATTTCCTCAGCTTTCAGAATTGCTGTATCATTAAAAGAAATAAAGTTTGTCAAATCAATATCATTTTTACTATCAAGATAGAACCATAAATAGCTTATCGATTTGTAATGATAACCTGCAGGATGGTCGGGATAATTCTTGATGATATTATCAAATGATTTTTCCGACAACTTAAAATTAAAGTTGTAGAGTGCTTCCAGCCCCGTTGTTATTTTATTTTTGATACCTGATTGTCCGAAAGAAACACTGATGAACCAAAAGACTATCAAGATAGTAAAAAGTAAAAACTTTGTGATTAATCTTAGAGAAATTTCGAATGGTACCATTTTTATTTGGTGAGAAGAGAATAAATATTAAAAATTTTTAAGCTTCAATTTCCATTTTTTTCAATTGAATGTTCCACTGCTGCTTTCACAAACTCCCGGAACAATGGATGTGCGTTGGTCGCTCTCGATTTTAATTCGGGATGAAACTGGCAGGCAACAAACCACGGGTGATCCTTCAGTTCAATCATTTCAACGAGTTCTTTATCAGGAGATAAACCGCTGAGTATGAGTCCATTATCAATCAGCTTCCTTCTGAACTTATTATTTACTTCGTAACGATGACGATGCCTTTCCGATATATAGTTTGTTTTATATGCTTCATAGGATTTTGTTTTATCCTGAATAACACACGGATAAGCTCCAAGCCTCATGGAAGCGCCCATTTCCTTTATATCCTTTTGATCAGGCATCAAATCAATAACATTGTATTTAGTTTTTTTGAACTCGGAACTATTCGCATTTTTCATTCCGCATACATTACGAGCAAATTCAACGACAGCGCATTGCAATCCAAGACAGATTCCAAAAAATGGAATATTATTTTCCCGTGCAAATTGAATTGCTTTTATTTTTCCTTCGATACCCCGCTCTCCGAATCCTCCCGGAACAAGAACACCCGACACACCTTTCAATAATTCCTCAAATTTTTCAGTCTCACAATCTTCTGCATTTACCGGTTTCATCTTAACTTTAACCTGATTCTCAGCACCTGCGTGAATAAACGCTTCCATAATACTCTTATACGCGTCGAGGTGAGTTATGTACTTCCCACAAACGGCAATTTCAACTTCACGCTTAGGATTTCTAATTCCATCAACAAAATTTTCCCACTCATCGAGTTTAATTTTTCTTTCTGGTAAATGAAGGCGGCTAGTAACGAGTAAGTCAAGTTTTTCTTTGTGAAGCACAAGCGGCACTTCATAAATTGAGTGAACATCGTAAGCAGAAATAACGGCTTTAGAATCAACATTACAGAAGAGTGCAATTTTTTCACGAATCTCTCTGGCCAGTTTTTTTTCTGATCGGCAAATCAGTATGTCAGGTTGAATTCCAAGTTCTAAAAGATTTTTAACGCTGTGTTGAGTTGGTTTTGTCTTTACTTCGCCTGCAGATGCAATATATGGAACAAGAGTGACGTGAATTACCATCGAATTTGCTCTGCCAAATTCTAACATATGCTGTCTCATTGCTTCAATGAATGGCAAGCTCTCGATGTCGCCAACCGTACCGCCGATTTCTGTAAGAATTATTTCATAATCTCCAAGCTCACTAAGGCGGACTAATTTTCTTTTAATTTCATCTGTGATGTGAGGAATCACTTGCACAGTTGCACCAAGATAATCTCCTCTTCGTTCATTGGTAATCACTTCATTATAAACCTGGCCAGTAGTCGTGTTATTAGCACGAGTCATATTCACATCAAGAAATCTTTCGTAATGCCCAAGATCTAGATCAGTTTCAGCTCCATCATCTGTAACATAAACTTCACCGTGCTGAAATGGACTCATCGTGCCGGGATCTACATTTATATATGGATCGAATTTTTGGATAGTAACGCTAAAGCCTCGCTGCTTGAGCAGGAGACCGAGTGAGGAGGCAGTTATTCCTTTCCCTAAAGAAGAAACGACGCCACCTGTTATAAATATGAATTTTACTTTTTTACCGCGGGACATTTGGTTTTTTTTTGCTTTCAAATATAGACTAAGGTCAAGTTATAAGCAATTTAAGGACAATTAAAAATGGAGTCTCAACAAACTACTTATAGTACGCAGTGAAATTTTTATTTTATAAATATTCAAATTTGATTTGCCATTAGGCTGGAATTTCCTTATTCTTATAAAAAAAAGAAAAAAGTATTGGAACACGGCATTAAAATATCAGCAATCTTCCCTGTAAGCGCTAAAAAGCTCTACGACTCATGGTTGAATAGTAAAACTCATTCAGCTTTTACCGGCTCAAAGGCACAAATTGACTCCAGGAATGGTTCTTCATTTTCTATTTCCAACGGATATATAACCGGCATAAACCTCATTCTTCAGCCGTACGGAAGAATTGTACAGAACTGGAGAACAATAGAATTTCCTGAAGGTGCACCCGATTCAAAATTAGAAGTTCTGTTTGAAAAGCATAACAGCGGTACGAAACTAACAATTATTCACACACATCTACCGAACGGGGACGAAAAGAAATATGAAAAGGGTTGGAAAGAATATTACTTCAAACCGATGAAATTATATTTCCTAAAAGCAAAAGCATCACCTAAAGCAAAGTAACGAGTCACTACTGCACTAATATTCTACTTGAACCACCTTCTAATATTCTGCTATATTTGTTTCAATAATAAGAAGTTTTTGCAAGGTTATTGTTGAAAAAAAGTTTAGGGTTTATAGTTTTTTTTATAGCAGTCATTTGTTTTTCGAGTTACGCTCAGGATTCTACTCAGAGTCTCGCATTCAAGAATAAAAGACCTCAGCAAAATGCACCAAATTTTTATAGACCTGACCTCGCTTACCAGATCTGGCAAAAATTCAGGCTAACCCAGGAAGCAAATGCCGGTGATCCACTGGCGCAACACGAATTGGGGTTACGATTCTTACTTGGTGAAGGTGTACCTGCTGATACTTCTCAAGCGGTGTTTTGGATTAAGAAAGCAGCAGACCAAAATCTTACCTCTGCAAAATATAATTATGCAATTTTATTAATTAATGGAATTGGGGTGCAGTGGGATCCTTTTAATGCATTTACTTTATTTCAAAGCGCTGCCAGTGATGGAATGGTTCAGTCACAGTATGTAGTTGGAATTCTATACACAGATAATCTTACAGTAAAACGCGATTATAATCTCGCCTACTATTGGATTAAAAAGGCAGCTGATAATGATTACGAACCTGCAAAAGACATTGTTGCAAAACTAGCACCTCGAGTCTCACAAAATGTTGTTGATTCACTGCTTGGTTCAACAACTCAACCAGTCGACATCAATCCTATTCCTGATCCATCAGAAAATCTTACCTCGAATCTTGGTTTAGTCTTTATTGATTTTGAATCAATCACTGACTCTGCGATTGTCATAACTGACAGTATGCTAATTGATAACATAGATGTAGTTGGTACAGATAGTCTTTCAAAAATTCTGCTAACTGATAAGCCAAAAAATCTAAATGAACTAGCAACCCCACGTAACATTGAGATTCTAACATTGTTATCAGAAAACGGAAGTCCCGAAGCGCAGACAATACTTGGCAATATGTACGAACAAGGTATTCATTATAATAAAAATCTAGTTGACGCTGCAGTTTATTACTACAGGGCGTTAAGAAATGATTCGCCTTCAGGTACTTATCTGCTCTGGCAGTTATCACAACAAACAGATTTCCTGGAACTTGTCCAGCGAGAAAGTGAAAACGGAAATATCGTTGCTAAGTATTTATGGTATGGATTAACTGCAATAGGGTTTGACAGACAAATTGATATTTCTGATGCATTGAATTTACTTGATGAATCAGCAGATGCTTTTTACTTACCTGCCATGGTTGAGTCAGGATTGAACTACTACTCTAACCGATTTGGCAGATATAATCCCGAAACAGGTTTAAGTATTTGGAGAACCGCATCTCAATTAGGAAGCGAAGAAGCTGAAATCAGGTTGATAGCATCAAGACTATTGGATGAATTTGAAGGATACAACAAATCAGATGATTTTAAGAAGCTAAAAAAAGCTGCAGATGAAGGTTCTCTTTTTGCTATGGTTACTGTCGGAGTATGCTACGAGCAAGGAATAGGAACTGCTCATACAAAATCTGAAGCGGTGAATTATTTTAAGATGTCAGCCCAACGCGGAAGCCGTTTTGCATATGAAGAGCTGAAGAGAATTTATGATGAGATGAGGCCTGCTGATGATCAGTTTATTTTATCAGAATAATTTACGATGAAAATTAAAACTAAGCTTCCTGATTGGGGAACAAGTATTTTTACAATCATGTCACGAATGGCTGTTGAGCACAATGCTATCAATCTTGCACAAGGTTTTCCTGATTGGAATTGCAACGATGAATTACTTGAACTGGTTCATCACTTCCAGAAAAAAGGATTCAATCAGTACGCACCGATGCAGGGAGTTGTCAACCTGCGAAAAGCTATTTCAGAAAAAATTGAGAAGCTGTATGGACGATATTATGATTTTGAAAAAGAGATCACTGTAACAGCAGGTGCAACTCAGGCTCTCTACACTGCAATAACTTCAGTTGTTAAGACAGGTGATGAAGTTATTCTTTTCGAACCTGCATATGATAGTTACGTCCCGGATATTTTATCCAATGGCGGTATCCCTATTTACATTCCTCTAAATACAAATGATTATTCATACGATTGGGAACTTGTCCGAAGAAAAATTTCTGACAAGACAAGATTGATTATTATTAACTCTCCCCACAATCCAACAGGCAGCTTGGTCACTGACAATGACATGAAAGAACTTGAGACGATTACAAAAGGAACTGATATATTAATAGTGAGTGATGAGGTTTATGAACATATTACTTTTAATGGGAAGCGACATTTAAGTCTTGCAGGTTCAGAGGAGTTAGCTAAAAGGACATTTGTCATTTCATCATTTGGAAAAACTTATCACACAACGGGCTGGAAGATGGGTTACTGTGCTGCTCCTGAATACCTTAGTAAAGAATTCAGAAAGATGCACCAGTTCATCGTGTTCTCTGTAAACACACCAATTCAGTATGCTTATGCGGAGTTTATGAAGCAGGAAGAAAGATACCTTTCTTTGGGAAATTTTTATCAGCACAAAAGGGATGTCTTTATTGATGCGATGAGAAATTCTAAACCTGCCTCACCAGCAAGCAGGTTAAAAATAAAAAATTGCGATGGAACTTATTTTCAACTACTCGATTATTTTACGATTTCAGATAAACATGATCTAGAATTTTCTGAATATTTAACGAAAGAAATTGGAGTTGCTGTAATTCCCTTATCGCCATTTTATGAGGATAGAAAAAGCAGATCATTGGTAAGAATTTGTTTTGCCAAATCCGATGACGTGCTTAGAGAAGCAGCTAAAAAGTTGTCTGAGCTTTAGTGAGTCTTGGAGTCTTCGTGGCAAAAATAGTAGCCACCAGGTCACGATGACACAAAGTTGTTTTAATAAGAATTTTAGAATAGTTTTTAAATATTATCACTTTTAATATATGAACAGAACCGAGCAATTAAATCTTAGAAAAAAAGCTGCTTACATTTCACTTGCAGTTGGCATTGGAATGTTCGTAACAAAGATGACCGCTTATTTTATTACTGGTTCTGTTGCAATTTTTTCTGATGCTGCAGAATCTGTTGTTCATGTTGCTGCAACTGCTATGGCATTGTTCAGCATTATACTAAGTTCAAAACCTGCCGATGAATCTCATCTTTATGGACACGGAAATGTAGAATATTTTTCCGCCGGAGTTGAAGGTTTTTTAATAGTTTTAGCTGCTGGATTTATAATTTATCAGGCTGTGCTGGATATAATTGCAGGACCAACTCTTGAATCACTTAGCATCGGTGTAATATTCATCAGTGCTGCAGGAATTGTCAATCTTGGACTTGGATATTATCTGATACGAACTGGAAAGAAAACCAACTCATTAACTCTTGTGGCTGATGGTAAACACGTCCTTACAGATGCAGTAACCAGTATTGGAGTTATTGTAGGAATTACTCTAGTAATGATTACTGATTTTGTTTTGCTGGATCCTATCCTTGCCATAATTGTAGCCTTAAATATTTTGTTCACAGGTTATAAACTAATCAGGGAATCCATTGGCGGATTGATGCACGAGACAAATCCAGCCATTCTAAAAAATATTTCGGATAGATTAATCTCAATTAAAAAAGATTACTGGATTGATATCCACGAACTGCGATACTGGCAATCAGGCGATAGAACTTACATAGATTTTCATTTATTACTCCCGTACTATTTTACAATTGAGCAGTCTCACAAAGAAGAGAAACGAATTGATGAAGAGCTAGAAAAAGAATTCCCAAATTCACAAATAAAAATTCACTTCGATTACTGTGTACCGGAACTTTGTAAGTTCTGTGGTTACCATAATTGTGAAGTACGCAAGGAAGAAAAGAAAATTAATTTTGAATGGAACGTTGAGAAATCTGCGGGTAAAGCTGTTTATAAGATTTTGGAGTAAAAGATTGCAATTATCACCTGAATCAGAGTACGACTTTCGCTTGCTTGCACAATTGGATTTAGATTAGGAAAGACAGGCATTTTATTTTCCATAAACATTTGTGCTGAGATATTTCAAACCGGAATCA
>CAZLJI010000118.1:0-7175 GCA_964559565.1 uncultured Ignavibacteriaceae bacterium
TACCTTTCAGGAATATCTGTTTAAGAATATCAATGAAGATTTTGGCAGAAGCTTTTTCAATGCTTGTGTTTAATGCACCGACTGCCAATATTCTCCAAAAAGCATCCTGAATAGACTGTGATTGATTTTCCTTCTCCAACCAATCCTTGATATTTATCTTTAAAAATTTATCAGAAGATAAGAAAAGAAGCTTTATAAAAATTTTAAGTAGACTTATACGTTCTGAAAAACTGATTGCTTCAAATCTGAGAAGTCCAATGAATAAATTGATTGGGTAAAAGAAAGGAAAGCTTTTTAAAGGCATTACTTTAAATCCTTCCTTTACAAATTTCACTTCAAGTCTTTTCTGAAAATCGAAATTATCAGTTACACCAATTAACGAAAGAAAGTCAAGTGTAAAGTTATAACAGCCCATAAGAATGTGCTGCCCATTATCGATTAAATTTTCGGTTTCTTTATCGATGAAAGAATAAGCTCTTCCACCCAATTTTGGTGAGGCTTCGAGAAGAGTTACTTTGTATTTTTTGTTTGTGAGATAAGCTGCTGCTGAAAGTCCTGCAAATCCTCCCCCGATAACAATGACTTTTTTCTGCATCTGCCAGAAATAAAATAAATCAGTAAACTAGTCTGTACTTAGCCCAGACTCCGAGTGAAATTCCAACCTTCTTTGCTGTTGAGATCTTTATCTTTTTGTTATACACATCGTAATCAGCATCAACAATTTTATTTAGCATCCGATAATAGATATGCTGCATTGCTCTGGCAGCAAACATCGCTTTTTTATCTTCTTTATTCAAACAAGCTGTAGCATTATTGAAATACTCTTTTGCCCTTTCGACCTGGTATTTCATCATCTTCTGAAAATTTTCGTTGTAAGTATTATTAAAGATATCGGATTCGTTATAGCCAAACTTTTCCAGGTCTTCTTTTGGAAGATAAATTCTTCCTCTCTCAGCATCTTTCTTGACATCTCGTAATATGTTAGTGAGCTGCAATGCAATTCCAAGATTAACAGCAAAATCTTTAGCAGAAGGATGTCTGTATCCAAAAATTTCAATGCACATTAATCCAACCGTTGATGCCACATGATAACAATAGGTTTGCAGGTCATTGAAAGTAAGATATCTCTTCTGCTGAAGGTCCATTTCCATACCCTTGAGAAGATCAAAGAATGGTGCCAGTGGAATATTGAAATGCTGAATAGTTTTAGAAAGCTTATTGATCAATGGATACTCGGAATGACCATTAAGCGATTTCTCTAATTCGATTCTCCACTTTCTCAACTTTTCAAATTTTAAATCATCAGTTACAGTTCCTTCATCAACAATATCATCAGTCTCCCTGCAAAAAGCGTAAACAGTATTCATCGCATCGCGCTGTTCAGCCGGTAAAAGATTAAAAGCATAGTAAAAGCTGCTTTTACTTTTCTTCGATATTTCCTTTGCGATATCGTTCATTTAGAAATAAATGTTTTAAATAAAAGTTTCAAATAATCTATTTTAGTTAAAACCGGTCTTTTAGTAAAAACATCAAAATCAGCGCCACGGATTTTGCTTAGAATTTCCTCGCCACCTCTTATTGTCCAGGCTATTTCATACTTAAATCTACCGGAAATAAATTCGAGTAAACCCTTGCCTTCATCATACAAACTCTGGACTCGATTAACACTGAATTCAATTAACTTCTTCAAGTTATCACTAATTTCATTCATCTCAAACATTTTTTCACCAACACCGAATTTTTCCATTTCATTCAGAGGATAATAAATCCTTTCCTTTCCGAAATCAGTCCTGGTATCCTGGATAAAATTTGTTATTTGCAGTGCAGTACAGATTTTATCGGAATAGTAAAAAGCTTTATCATTTCTAACATCAAAGAGCTCCAGTAATATTCTACCAATGGGATTGGCTGAGTTGGAACAATAATCCAACACTTCTGTGAAATCTGCGTAACGGGTTTTTGTAACATCCTGTTTAAATGCTTTTAGCAGATTAAAAAAATATTTAGGATTTAACTTTCGAGTAACTATAGTGTTTCTCAGTGCAGCATCAAGTTCAGTAGCTGGATTATCTTTTAATAATGTCTTAAGTCCATCCTCAAATAACTGAAGTTTTTCCAGCTTTAATGATGCTGAATAATCCCCTTCGTCTGCATAGTCATCTGCAGTTCTTGCAAACCAGTATACTATAGCTATATCGTTCCTGAAATTCGCAGGAATTAATAGTGATGCTACCGGAAAATTCTCATAATGTAATTTCGCTAGTTCACAGGCTTTTTTATACCCTATAGCTGAGTCAGGTTTTTCAATTTTCTGTTCGGACATTCAAATAAAATTTAAGAGTGAATTGCTATTCTAAAAATAAAGTTATATCGTCAACCGTCAAAAATGTCAATGAGTATAGTATTTATTATTGAATCACAAATATCATTCTGAGTCAAGATTTTAACAGTTTAATTAAGAAATTTGGCAAAAACGAAAATATAAACTGGAATAAAAGTTGGCTTCATCAAGCAGAATGAAAATTTTAATCACAAAGTTAATACAGTAAAAGAGGAAATTATGGAAGACTTTGAACAGAAAGTAGTGGACGACGTTGTAGTTGAGGTAGTGAATCTTACACGTGCAACCTGGAAAGAAGCAAATCAGTTCAAATTAATCCTTCAGGCTGATATCGAAAAGAAGTTCAAAAAATTAGTAGTTGATATAAGCCAAATTGAATTTATGGATTCTACATTTTTAGGGACACTGGTTCTAGCAAAGAGAAACATAGCGCAGATTGGAGGAGACTTAAAATTAGTAGAGCCACTTTCTGTTTTTAAAGCTATTATGGAAAAGACTTCAACACTGAATATTTTTGAATCATATAAAAGTGCAAGCGAAGCTGTAAAAAGTTTTAAGCATGTTGTGCCAAAAAAGCAATCTGTTCCATTACACGTGTAATTACGTATTTTTAGGGAAGCTTTTTTAAACGAAAAGCCACTCGGTTTAATCTGAGTGGCATTTTTATTTTGCTTACTAAAAGAGATGGTGCCCGGAACAGGACTTGAACCTGCACTGGCTTGCGCCAACTAGCTCCTGAAGCTAGCGTGTATACCAATTTCACCATCCGGGCTAAAAGAAGGTATAATTTATAATTAAGAATAAAGAGTTAAAAGTTAATTGTATTTCAAATTTAAGTTTTAATTTTGATTTTCCAGCTACGCAATTGTTCATTATTCATTATTAATTCTTAATTCACTGACTACCATCCGGTTTCTCCAGTTCGTTCTTCTCTGATGATCACATTTTTATCTGAGTGAATTTCGCAAGTCATTGGAAGATGTTTTGAGTTGATGATATCGTAGACAACTTCAGGACAATAATTATTTGCTAATCTTGGATCACCTAAGTCCATAGTCTTCTTACAAAATCCCACAGTATCTAATCCAGTAGAATAATTAAAATATCCCACTGGAATTTTTATTTCTTTATAAGCACCTTCCATAAACATCGCCCAGATGGGAAGAGCAGCTCTTGCACCCTGCCCGTACCAGCCAGTGAACTTAACACGGTGGTCATCAAAACCAACCCAGCATCCTGCTACAATTTCTGGAGTATAACCTATAAACCAAGCATCGGAATAATCTTGTGTCGTACCCGTTTTGCCAGCCGCCGGATATTGATAATACCTTCTGACTCCTGCACCTGTTCCATAAGAAACGACATCCATCATCATGCTTTCCATAATTGATGCTGTTTGAGGTGTAATTGCCTGCACATATTCAGGAACAAATTGATCAACCAATATCCCATTCTTGTCCTCTATCTTAAGTATCGATATCGGTTGGATGTGAATACCTTTATTCACAAATGTTCCGAAAGCGGAAGTCAGCTCAAGCGGGGAAACTTCAGAAGTTCCCAGAGCAATTGCTGGATAGGGATCAATATTAGATTTAATTCCCATTCTCTGAGCTATCTTTACAACCTGTTTCGGAGGAGCGATATCACTTATAGTCATTCTCCCTGTAATTACATTTAGAGATTTAGCTAGTCCATACCTCATTGATTCATAAGCTGAATATTCATCATCAGAATTTGAAGGACTCCAACCATTGTAATCAAATTTCTGATTCAGACTGGTATATGCTGGATAGTAACCAATCTCAATTGCCGTTGCATAAATGATCGGTTTAAATGAAGAGCCTGGCTGTCTTTTAATTCCAGAAACGTGATTTAATCCCCTACCAAATATCTGGTTTGTTCCGCCAACCATAGCTTTGATTTCTCCTGTGAAAGGATCAATCACAACAAATCCAACTTCTAATCTTGTTGCAACGAATTTTACTGAGTCAATAAAAGACTCATCCTTTTTTAAGCGATTATATATTGCTGCTTTTTTCTCCTTACTTTCTTCAGACCTGTACTCAAGAGATTTTTTAATTGCTTCATCTATAAGAGTTGAAAGCAACTCTTTGTTTTTACTCCAGCTCCAGTTTTTGTCAAATAATTTTTGATATTCCTGTATATGCTTTGCTGCAACTTCATTGGCAATCTTCTGCATACGCATATCGATCGAAGTATAAATATTCAATCCATCACGGTACATATCGTATCCATATTTATCTGCAAGCTCAGATAATTGCAAACGCACATACTCCATAAAGTGGGGAGCTATCGTCCTCATAACGTTTGGTTTTTCTGAAGCCAGCACGATCGGTTCCTGCTTTAACTTATCATATTCATTTTTATCAAGATAACCAGTGGTTACCATATTATACATTACAAGATTTCTTCTCTTTAATGCGTTATCATATCGGTTAACAGGATCAAAGTCTCTTGGGGACTTTAGTAGTGCAACAAATAATGCTGCTTCAGGAAGAGTAAGTTCGCTGGCACTTTTGCCAAAGTAAACACGACTTGCAGCTTCTATTCCATAAGAACTCCTTCCGAGGTACGAAACATTCAGATAGAGTTCTATTATTTCTTTCTTGGTGAAGTTTCTCTCAATCTGAATAGCTGTGATCCATTCCCTTATTTTTCTTACACCTTTATCAAGCTTTGTTTCTCTAGTTACTTTTAAATCATAAAGATTTCTGGCTAGTTGCTGTGTTAAAGTACTGGCTCCCTCACCAAGTGATAATGAAAAAAGATTTTTTACCATCGCTTTGGCGAATCTGGTTACATCCACTCCCCAGTGGCTGTAAAACTTTCTGTCCTCAGTAGCTATCAAAGCCTTGATTAGGTGATCTGGTAATTTATTTAATTGAGTCTCTATCCGGTTCTCAATAAAATATTGGCCTAATAATTCACCATCAGCAGAAAACACTTTGCTCGCCAATTGTGGTTCCGGATTTTCCAATTCTTCAAGAGATGGTAGACCGCTGTATATAATAATGATAAATATCAACAGCAGAACAAATGTAATTGATCCGCTGATTAACCAGAATTTTTTCTTATCGGTATTTTTTTTCCTTTTCATTCTCTTATTTCTATAAGACGGGTCGTTAAAATATTTTTCGTAATCAATATCCGCCATATCCCCTACAAGATATTATAATATTTATAAGTCTACAATTTCAAATTTCTGGTTTTTAAAAATTCCATAACACGGTTTAGCTAACCATGATCCAAGGTTTATATAATTTCCTTGCTTATAAGTTTGCCAGATACGTTTGTGTAAGTGGCCAAAAAGAACATAGTCAAATCCTTCATCAATTTTTTTCTTTGCAGTTTCATAAAGACCATCAACCTCACCATAATCCTTTTTATCCGTATAAGAGCGACTTGATTTGCTAGTTTTACTTGCAATTCCTATCCCAAGATCCGGATGAAGCAATGAATAAAGCCACTGAAAAAATTTATTTCGCAATATCCATTTTAGGATGTTATATCCGGTATCATTGCTGACTAATCCATCTCCATGTGCTATAAAAAATTTCTTGCCATTCAGGTCTATTGTCAATTCATCAAAATGCATAATAGCACCGAACTCTTTTTCAAAAAAATCACGATGAAGAAAGTCGTGGTTGCCGATAAAATAGTGCAATTTTATTTTTCTTTCACTCAAGTCTTTTAATGCAGCAAGAGTGCGATAAAATCCTTTCTGATAAACTCTTTTATACTCAAACCAATAATCGAAAAGATCGCCGACGATAAATAATTCATCGCAATTAGTTTCAGCAAATTTCAAAAAGCTGACTAATTTTTTTTCCTTTGCTTCTTCGTACGCCTTGTCCTGCAAACCTAAATGTATATCAGAAATAAATAAGTAAACTTTCTCCACAAATTCAATAAGTTTATTATGAATAATTCAAAACTACATATATGATAATGGAAAAAAAATTCACTCATTCATCTTTTAAGTTTATTACGGCTAATAGCCAATTATCAGGATCCATAATAATATCTATTGGCTTGTCTGAAGTTAAAATTTCAATCAGAGTATCTTTCGATGTAATCTCATAACGAAAACTTTTTTCAGTCGAATCCTCAAAAATTAATTTTACTTCAAGTGGGAAATGATATGCTTTATAATCCTCCTGAATTTGCCCAAGTTGAATTCTGTTTAAATATTCATTCTGTGATTTTACGGTTTCTGTTTTGTATTTAAGTTCAATTTGACCTTCAACATAAATCCATTGTTCAAAAAATTTATCAAGATTTTTTACTGAAACTTTTTCGCAAACATACTTGAAGTCACTAATAGAAGCATTTGAATATTTGTAAGCCTCGTAATAGTTTCTTAAGATTTCAAAGAATGATGAATCACCAACTTCCCATCTCAGCATATGCAGAACCCATGCACCTTTATCATACATTGTTCTTGTGAATAAGAATGGTCCCGGTTCAGCCAATGAACCGGAAAAGTTACTGCTGTATTTGCTCATCATAGTTGATTGAAGCGCCTCTTTCCCAGAAATAGCTTCATAGTATAATGCTTCCGAATATGTGGCAAAACCCTCATTCAGCCAGATATCCTTCCACGATTTCGGACCAACCGCATTGCCCCACCATTGATGAGCAAGTTCGTGAGCATAAGTATCTTAAAAAAATTTGTTTCCGCTGATCATATATGATGAGACGCCGGTAATTGTCTGATGTTCCATGGCACCTGCATACCATAGGAATTCAGCCACTCCATATTTTTCTTTAAGAAATGGATACTCTCCGAACAATTGTGAAAAAACTTCAAGCA
>CAZLJI010000119.1:0-6652 GCA_964559565.1 uncultured Ignavibacteriaceae bacterium
ATTTTCTGAACATAAGGGTAATTTCCGTTATGCTGATGGTAAATGGACTGTAAAGGAAGTAGTCGGCCATCTGCTCGATACGGAAAGAGTTTTTGCATATCGGGCACTTTGCATCGCGAGGGGAGAGAAAAAATCGCTGCCGGGCTTTGATCAGGATGATTATGTGAAGGAAGGAAATTTTAACAGCCGTGAACTCTTCGAATTGAATTATGACTTTCGATTATTAAGAGAATCAAATATTCTTATGTTCAGAAGTTTTACTCCTGAAATGATGAATAAAAGAGGCTATGCAAATGATACCTCTGTAACAGTCCTGGCCATTCTTTATATGATAGCAGGTCATGAAAAACATCATATGAATGTTCTGCGTGAAAATTATATGAATTAGAAGCTATTTGCTGAAAATTTCTTTAATTATCCGGTCAGTTGTGCCTACATTGTTGTGTACGAAGTCATAAGATTTTTTTCCACATTCATTCAGCAGTTTTTCATCAGAAAATAATTTTCTAATAAGTTTATAAAATTCTTTTTTATCCTTTACCATCATACCACCTCCAACTTCAATCAACTTTTTGGCTTCCTGAGAGTTCTCGATTTTAGGCCCAAATAAAACTGGTATTCCATAAACAGCTCCTTCAAGTACATTGTGAACATTAATTTTAAAACTACCACCAATTAAAGCCACATCAGCATAGCTGTAAAGAATTGATAACACTCCAATTGAATCAACAATAATAATCTGCTGATTTTTATAATTATTGATATGGGATAATCTAATCGATGAAGCATGACCGGCAAACTCCTGCTCCAATTTTTCCAGATGTAAGATTGTAGGTTCATGCGGTGCAATTATCATCATAGCATTCTTTTCAAACTTCGATAGTTTCAGAAATGAAGGAATAACTACATCTTCATCTTGCTGCCAGGTACTACCCGCAACTAACACCTTGCGGTCTTCAAATACTTCCTTATTAATTATTCTGCTTCCCTTGGCCGCAAGGCTTCTGCTGTAAACTCTGTCGAAGCGCGTGTCACCAACTACTTTAATTTGAACGTTCTTGCATTTGAAACTCTTAAAGCCATCCGCATCTTCTTTTGAGACTGTTAAAATTTTTGTAAAGTCCTCGTAAAGGTATTTATGAAATGATCTAATGATTGGTAACTTACGTGGAGAATTTTTCTTCATTGTGGCATCCACAAGCAGGCATGGAATCTTTTTTTTCTTCAAAGCCCAGATATGGTTAGGCCATATATCATAACGCATAAATACAGCCATATTTGGTGATATAATCTCGATGAATCTTTTTGCTCTCCATCTTGAATCAAAAGGCAAATATGTAATAATATCTGCATAGGGATATTTTTTTGAGTTCTCGTAGCCTGATGGTGAAAAGAAACTTACCACAATTTTTACATCCGTTTCTTTCTTCAGTTTTTCAATGATAGGTTTTGCCTGTTCAAATTCTCCCAAAGATGATGAATGAAACCAAATTATTTTTTTTGATAAGTCAAGACTCAAACGACTGAGGATTAAATCTTCAAATATTCGCTTTCGACCAGATATGCCTGTACGGATTTTTTTCTTAAACAGAGATATGAACATTAATGAGAGATAAAGAAGCGGAACAAAAAATACGTTATAGACAATCTGCCAGAATTTTTTCATAATGATATCTGCAGATTATTTAAACTATTGAATGCTAATTCCGGCTTTATTTCTTTCATACATTTGAAGTGAATTTTCGGGCAGGATTTTCTTCCAATATGAGTACACGGTCGGCAGGAAAGATTTTTATTTTCCAGTTCAATGCTTTTTGCTTTGTAGGGAAAAAATCCAAATTCACGAACAGTCGAACCAAAAAATGCAATTACAGGAACTTTCATCGCAGACGCAAGATGCATTGCTCCTGAATCATTTGTGTAAATAGCTTTACACATTTTCATATTTGCTGCAGTTTGCAGGATGTTTTCATTGCAAAAATTTAATGCACTGCTAAGATGATTTGCAATCTCATTAGTGATTTCAGTTTCATCCTGACCACCGAATAAAGCAACTTTATAACCGACTGATTCTAATTTTTTCCCAAGTTCAATAAAATACTCTTTTGGCCAGCGCTTTGTAAAATGTTTTGCGCCGGGGGAAAGACCAATAAATTTTTCGTTAGTCTTTAACTTTGAATCTGGTTCATTCGATGTAAAAAAATCTAATCCTTCTATGTCTAATTCAACTCCAGCTGTTTCAGCATATCTGACTGGAATTTGATGAGCATCTTTTAGTCTATTTATTTTAAAATGAACTAAGAGAAATTTATTAATACTATTTTTTTTAAATCTTTGAATTTTATAGTCCAAATGTCTTTTGATTTCTCTAGATCTTAAATTATTCTGCAAGTCGATTACTATTTCGTATCTGTTTGCTTTGAGTGAATATATAAGTCCACGTTTTTCAGATGAATGCTTTGAATATTTATAAATATTATACAGATATGGATTATGTTTTAGCACATCGAAAAATTCTGTTTTTACAACAAAATCAATCTGAATATTTTGATTTTGCTTTTTGATTGACCGTATCAGAGGTGTTGTCAGAAGGATATCACCCATAGAACTCAATCTAATAATCAATATTTTTTTTAAGTCAGAAATCTCTTTTATCATTTTAATAGCAAAAATCGCAATAAAATATAAACAAATATTCGATTCACTTGAAAGAATTATTGAAGTTTAAGTTATTTGGGATTAATTTTACAACTAAAATCTGAAAGAATTGAAATGACAACATTAACTCCTCCCGGAACAATTGAATTCCCTCAATCTTCACTTGAAAAAAAAGTATATAATATTGTTGAGAGTTTCAGTGAACATATCCCAATCACAAATGACAAGAACAGACTTGGATATTGTTTGTTTAAGTTTATGAAAGGCGAAGGAGATCCACCGAAAGTTTCGTTGCGAAGTGCTAAAATTAAAGTTGTTTGAATCTCTATCGATGCACTTGCAGAAAAAATAGATAGTGAATTGAAGAAAGTTTCTGCTTAATTAATTGGGTTTTCTCTATAATATGAAAAAAATAATAATCATTTTGACTGATTATCTATTAACTCTGTTAAAATTTGAAATCTTCGTAACTGTACCAACAATTGTTTTCGATATTTTAATTGGTCTAACCAATTTTAGAAAATTTGCTGTTCTTTTATTGGAAAATTATGATGTACCTTTTTGGATTGATATTTCAGTAACCTTAATTTTTTATACAGCAATAATTGCATCAATATTATTTTTATCCATTAGATTCATCGAATACCATACTGAAGATGCCAGAGTCAGCAAAATAATTAGCGGTTTGATATCTCCATTTCTTACATTTTTCGTTTTACTGTCTACTGTCTTTGCAGCATTAAATTTTTTAAGTCTCTATTTTGCTACAACATTAGCTTTAGTTTATGGAATTTGGATCCTTCCTCAAAAGAATATTGTTATTAATAAAGAAGGATTATATCAAAGATTTTTGAAGAAATATATTTATAAAAATCAATTAAATACCTAACCCATGCCACAAACTGAATGCATTTCCGCATTCGTCATTAACTACCCACAGGCACTTCAGCTTCAGCCATAAATTTTTCAACCGTTTTCACATCTTCTTCGCTGCCAATAAATATCGGGCAGCGTTCATGAAGTTTTTCCGGTTGAACTTCTAATATCCTTTGTTTTCCATTTGAAGCTCTCCCACCTGCTTGTTCAACAATAAATGCCATTGGATTACATTCATATTGAAGACGGAGTTTACCCTTTGGATTTCTTGAATCGGCTGGATACATAAATATTCCACCATAAAGTAAATTTCTGTGGATGTCTGCAACCATCGATCCAATATATCTCGAAGAGAATGGACGGTTGGTTGATTTATCTTCTTCCTGTAAATACTTAATATATTTTTTCAATCCTGGATGCCAGTAAAGATAGTTACCTTCGTTGATGCTGTAGATTTTTGATTTTTTAGGAGTCTGAATATTTGAATGCGAAAGTAAAAATTCTCCAAATGCCGGATCAAGAGTGAAACCATGAACCCCCGATCCTGCAGTGTAAACAAGCATAGTGCTTGATCCATAAACCACATAGCCTGCAGCAACCTGGTTAATTCCTTGCTGCAGACAATCTTCCATTTTTCCCGGGCCATCACCGGGTGAAACTCTCCTATAAATAGAGAAGATAGTCCCTATACTGATGTTTGCATCGATGTTTGAGGAACCGTCCAGTGGATCAAATAAAAGAACATATTTACCAATATTAAACTTTTGTGGAATCTGAATTATATCTTCCTCTTCTTCTGAAGCCATTACACAAAGATGTCCACCGTGATCCATTGCTTTGATTAACATATCGTGTGCAAGCATATCAAGCTTTTTGACTTGTTCACCGTGAACATTATTATCACCTGTAAAACCGATTATGTCTACAAGTCCCGCTTTATTCACTTCGAGTGAAATAATTTTTGCAGCTAGTGAAAGATCGTGCAATAATTTCGAAAGTTCACCAGTAGCACCTTCGTACTTTGATTGTTCTTCGAAGATGTGGCGACCCAGGGTCATGAATTGTGTGACTGGCATTTAAGCACCTTCCCTTTGTTTGATGATGTCAGGAAGTTAGAATTTCCTGATCTTTATATTGTAACTGGTACAATTTATAATAAATTCCCTTTTTTGCAAGCAACTGTTGATGATTTCCCGTTTCCCTGATTTCACCTTTGTGCAAAACGATGATTTTATCAGCATTTTGAATTGTGGAAAGCCGATGGGCTATTATAATAGCTGTTCTTCCAATCATCAGTTTTTCAATTGCTTGCTTGATAAGCTGTTCTGATTCTGTGTCAATGCTTGAAGTTGCTTCATCAAGAATAAGAATTTTTGGATTATACGCTAAAGCTCTTGCGAATGAAATAAGCTGTTTCTGACCAACGCTTAAAGTAGCACCACGTTCTTTTACTTCTTCATCATACTTCTTTGGAAGTTCATCTATGAATTTATCAGCGCCAACAATTCGTGCAGCTTCTAATACTCTTTCATTACTTATTTCTTCATCATCAAGGTTGATATTTGATTTTATATTTCCGGAGAACAAAAACACATCTTGCAAAACCATTGAAATATGTTTTCGTAAATCACGTTTATCAAGTTTTTCAATGTTAACTCCATCGAGCAGGATTTCTCCTTTGTTAATGTCATAAAACCTTGTAAGAATATTTATAATACTTGTCTTACCAGCTCCGGTGTGTCCAACAATAGCAATCCTTTCTCCGGGATTGATATCGATTGAAATATCTTTTAGTACGTAATCTTCGTTGTTGTAAGCAAACCAGACATTTTTAAATTCGATTTTTCCTTCAACATTTTCAAGCTTCACAGGATTTTCCGGATTGCGTATCATCGTTTGATTGTCAAGTAATTTGAACACTCTTTCAGATGAAGCCATTGCAGTTTGCATGATGTTGTACTTTTCTGAAAGATCGCGGATTGGTCTGAAGAACATTTCTGTGTACTGTATGAAAGCGAAAAGAACACCGATAGTAAGTGTTCCCTGTATTACTTCACCGCCGCCATACCATATGATCAATCCAATTGCAATTGAGCTGAGTAACTCAACACTTGGATAAAACACTGCATAGTAGAAAATAGATTTAATATTTACCTGGCGATAATCACTGTTGATGGCTGCAAATTTTTTGAGCTCATCGTTTTCCTTATTAAAGATTTGAACAACGCTCATTCCGGTTACATGCTCCTGCATGTATGAATTTAATCTTGCCAGATGAAGTCTTACGTCCCGGTAGCTTTCACGTGCTTTTTTTCTGAAAAGAAAAGTACCATAGATCAAAACGGGCAGCACAGATAAAGTCACCAGCGAAAGACTGAAATCCATGAAGAACATAAAACCTAGTATCCAGAAAATGATGAAGACATCACTGAATACAATTACTATACCTGATGAGAAAAGTTCGCCGAGAGCTTCAACATCATTTGTCGCTCGCGTTACTAATCTTCCGATTGGGGTTTTGTCAAAGAATTTTAACGCTAGTTTCTGAATATGATTGAAGATTTGAGTTCTAAGATCGTATAAAGTTTTCTGTCCGAGGTATTGAGTGAAATAAGTAAGAAAGTATTGAATAATAGCCTGAAAAATCAGTGAGCCGAATAAAATTAAACTGATAATAAATAATCCATTATAGTCTGAATTTGCTATGTAGTCATCGACGGCAATTTTGGTCAGGTAAGGACGAATTGGACCAAGCGCTGCAACAACAATGTTCAGCAGAATAGCAAATATTACGAAATGCCTGTAAGGTTTAACATACCCAAGCAATCGTTTCATCAGCTTTGAATCGTAAGCTTTGCCTAATATTTCTTCTTCGCTTTTATAGTCACTCATAATTTATTTTATTTCTTCAAGTTCCTTCTCAAGTAACTGCTTGTAATGAAGATCAGCATAAATGCCACCTTTTGCAAGGAGCTGCTCGTGTGTTCCTTCTTCAGCAATTTTACTTTCAGACAGAACGATAATTTTATCAGAATCCTTAACCGTTGAAATTCTGTGACTAATTATAATACTAGTTCTTTCTTTCATAAAAGTCTTAAGATTTTTCAAAATTTCTTCT
>CAZLJI010000119.1:6662-7124 GCA_964559565.1 uncultured Ignavibacteriaceae bacterium
AATAGCTAAAGCACGTGCAAGGCAGGCTCTTTGTTTTTGTCCACCAGAAAATGTTATGCCTCTTTCTCCAACTATAGTTTCATACTTCAATGGAAATTCCTGAATGTCCTTATCGAATTGTGCTATTCCTGCAACCCTGTCAACAAGTGACCGATCAACTTCACGTCGTCCGTAAGAGATATTATTCAGGATTGTATCAGAGAATAAAAATGATTCCTGCTGCACAACTCCTATGTTTGTTCGAAGTACATTTAGCGGCATTTCTTTCACATTTATTCCATCAACAAGTACTTCGCCCTCTGTACAATCATAAAGACGGGGAATTAAATTTATGAGCGAGGTTTTGCCTGAGCCAGTATATCCCATTATTGCAAGAGTTGAACCTGCTGGTATTATAAGATTAATATTTTTTAGGATATTAGGGCTGTGTTCGCTATAACGAAAGGAGACATTTCTAAATTC
>CAZLJI010000120.1:0-3462 GCA_964559565.1 uncultured Ignavibacteriaceae bacterium
AAAAACATTTGAGATTCTGAGAGATGCACTTCCTGAGGTTGGTACCGCACTTGTATTTGTTATTATGTTTACTCCAAGACTTGTAGCAACCCATACGTCTCCTCTTCTATCAACCACAACATCACGAATATCATTTGTATTTAGTCCATCAACGGTAGTCAGATAATCAGATCGATCATCAGAGGGGTCTTCATAAGTTTTGTTTTCATTGAGATAGAATAGTCCTAATCTCGAGGGATCAGCACACGTAAACCATTTTGTATCATAGGGATCGATTACAAGATTTTCGTGACCCAATAAAATTCTATTTTGTGCTGCGGGAATTGTGAAATGATACCAGACACTGTCAGGTGTTCGCATTGAAAGTGTATTTCGATTGACGGCCCAATAATTCAACATCCATAAATTATTTCGTGAGTCTTTTCCAAAACCAGTGACTACTATGAAGTCTGGATTCTGAGGTATTCCTTCCATTCCTGTATTCACTCTGTTGAAAAGTTTTTTATTCTCACCATTTACCTCAAGAAAACCGTAACCCCAACCACCCAAGAATGCAGTAGTCCCTGAAGTGTAAGAATGGTAAACGGCATTAGTAGGCAGTTCGGGTGTATTGAAAATATTGTAATATACCCAGGTATCATTTTCATAAGTATAATATCCAACACCTGTAACATCCTTTCCGCTTGCTGACCAAAGCTTACTGTTTGCATCAACACTCATTGACGGGAATTGATTGACTGGTGGGGCATTTGGTGAAAAGAAATCACCAACCAAAGAATTGTTGAGGAAGAGAGTGCCATTTGTACTTGCGCAAACAAATCCATAGTTTTCTTTATATTCAATTTTTGTAAGAGGCACAATAGAATTGTACAACTCACTAAGAATCTGATTAGAGTAAAGATAGATTTTGCTTTGTGCGACAATGAAAATAGAATCTCCACTGATTTGAAAGTCGTTGATATTGATATTAGCGAGATCCGGAATAAAATTACTCCAGATATTATTTGCAAACCGGGAAAATCCTTTATCTGTGCTTACGATTAATTCTCCCTGGAATAAGCCGGCTTTCAAAGTTTTATTTGATGGAAGCCCTTGAGCCAGGGAATAAACGTTCCAGGATTCTGGGGCAGAGAGATTTAACGCTCCTGGTTTTTGAATTGCAACCCCCTGATCAGTGCAAACATAGAACAAGCTTGACTTAATGGCACTATTCACTCTTGTATTGGAAGGAAATGTGCCGAACTTGAAAAAAGTATCAAAGAAGAGAAAATTGTTCGCGTTTATCAAAGAAACGCCAAAGTCGGTGGAAACAATTATTGTATCACCAACCGAGGCAAAATCATTTATTCTTTTGTTTATTTGATTTGAGTTGTAAATGTCGAGAATCACTTCGAGACTGTTACTGCTTGTATTATAGATATCAATTATGCCCTCAACGCTGCCGAACCAGGTTCTTCCTGAATTATCAACGATCACTGATGTTAGTGAATTACCTTGCAGTCCATCAGACTTATGAAGTGTTGTAAATTGATTTGAAGTTGATGAGTACTGAAATGCACCTCCGGTAGCAGCACTCCAAAATCCATCCGAGCTAATAGTTACATCCTGAACGTTTTTTAATGCTGTGTAATTTTCCCAGTTGATGAATTGCTGTGCAGGTGTAGTGAAAAGTGATGCTGATACGATTAACAAAAAAAATAAAATTCTCATTTTCTAGCTCCCAATTGTAAGTTAAGTGTAGAAATTTGCTAATCGTACCTCTTAAAAATTTTTATTAGCTTTTAATGAAAGTTATAAAAAATAATCAGGATTGAAAGTCTAAAAAAATAGCTCCGTGCTTACTCAATATTTCTGACAAGTCTTGTACGCATAGTATCAACTACCTTTGGTGAGGTATAGTATTTACCAAGATTTTCATCATCTTCTCTTTTACCGCCGTGAAAATCGGAGCCTCCTGATTCAAGCAGGAAGTATTCGATTACAATTCCTCTGTAGAACTTAACCTGTTCCGGTGAATGAGACG
This sequence comes from uncultured Ignavibacteriaceae bacterium, assembly GCA_964559565.1. GTDB lineage: Bacteria > Bacteroidota > Ignavibacteria > Ignavibacteriales > Ignavibacteriaceae > IGN2. The sequence goes on from CAZLJI010000120.1 coordinate 2,024, forward strand.
GATGTATAACTTCTATTCCATCAACACCTGCATCTATAAGTTCTTTTATAAGAATTTCAGGCATATTTCCCGGATGAGCAATAAATGACAAGCCGCCAGCATCATTTATAATTTTGAAAGCACTTTGAGGTGATAGATGTACCTTTCGTTCGTATGCAGGGGCATGGTTTCCGATATACTTATAAAATGCTTCGAAGAAAGATTTTACCTGCCCTTTGGCAAGCAGAGCCTGTGCAATATGCGGTCTGCCAAGTGCTGAGTCTTTTGCGAAAACAAGAACATCATCAATTGTAATATCAAGCCCAAGAATGTTTAACTTATTAACCATTCTTATTGCACGTTTATGCCTTTCCTCTCTGAAAAAATTCAGATAATGTTCAAGGTCCTTATTATTTGGATCAACAAAATAACCTAAGATATGAACCTCTGTATCACGAATGTCAGTACTGATCTCAACTCCCGGAATGACTTCTATACCAAACTTTTCTGCGTATTGAGTTGCTTCGCTGAACCCATTTACGCTATCGTGATCAGTGATGCTGAGTATTTTGATACCCTGATTTTTTGCTTTTTCGATTAATTTTTCCGGAGAGTAATAACCATCAGAATGGAAAGTATGCATGTGTAAATCTGTTTTCTCGGCAATCATAGGAAGACTGATTTATACTCCGTATAATTCTTTGAATTTTTCGTATTGAACTATTCGTAATCTGGAGCCTTCAAGTTCAATCAATCCCTTTTTTGCAAATGCGTGTAACGTTCGTGAGATAGTTTCTCTTGATGTGCCTGCCATATTTGCCAACTCATGCTGAAAAGGTAATTTCTCGATTTCAACAACGCCGTGTTTTATCTTTCCAATATCATCAGCCAATTGAAGAAGAACGGTTGCAACCTTTCCTTCAGCATCTTTAAGTGATAAAGCTTTTATTTTCATACCTGCTGCTCTAAGTCTTTGTGTCAATTCCTGTAGCAATGAGATTGAGACTTCAGGATGATCCTCTAACAGCTTAAGGAAATCATTCCTCTGGATAATAAAAATTTTTGAATCGTCCATTGCAGTTGCAGTGGCAGATCTTTCTAATCCATCAAGAAGAGACATCTCACCAAAAAAATCAGAAGGATTTAGAATTGACAGTATTACTTCTCTGTCATCATCCTCAGTGCTTATTCTGGAAATTTTAACCTTGCCTGAGATAATAATGAACAAGGCTGAACCCGCCTCTTTTTCAGATAAGATTATTGATTCTTTTGAGAAACTCTGGACTGACCCAGATCTGGATAGCTGTGCGAGAGTGTCATCTTTAAGTTCTGAAAATATCGGGACACTCTTTAAAAATTCAACTTTTTCCAAGCTTTTTACTAATTTTTCTTTAATTGATGACCGTCTAAAATAGGTTTCATTGGTTTGAAAATCAAATAAGCAGAATCATATAATTATT
>CAZLJI010000120.1:3472-7084 GCA_964559565.1 uncultured Ignavibacteriaceae bacterium
ACCCAATCGTTTGCTGGTAAAATATATACTCATTAATTGGTTTATATTTAATTGATTTTTAACCAACCTGTCTCTATGTTTGTATCCTTATTTTTTGAACTAAAAACGGAGATTCTTACGACATGGGAATGATGGCTAAAATGAGAAACTTAGCTCCTGTCTTCATAATTACAGTTGGTGCTTTGTTTGTACTTTTTATGGTGATTTCTGATTCGAACGTACTTGAAGCTTTAGGTGGCAGGACGAACGATGTTGGATCAGTCAACGGTGTTGATATTTCTTATCAGGAGTTTCAGCTTGCTATTGAAAGACAAAGAGAGTCTCAGAAGCAGCAGACAGGCAACGATGTTCCTGAAGAGCAGTTTGATCAATTCAGAGATCAGGTTTGGGAAACACTGGTAACTGAAAAATTAATTGAGCAGGAAGTGGAAAGACTTGGCATTACTGTTAGCAATCAGGAAATTAAAGACATAATACTCGGAGATGATCCTCCGGCATTCCTTAAACAAAATTTCATTGATTCCCTCGGTCGATTTAACCGTGAAATGTATGAAGAAGCAATCTTTAATCCTCAGAACGAACAAATTCTTCTTCAAGCTGAAGAGATAGTAAAGCAAACCAGGTATCGAGAAAAACTTCAGAGCTTATTAGAAGCAGGAATTACAATCGGTGAAGATGAAATTAAAAGAAAATATATTGAGCAAAATACCTTTATGGATGCACAATATGCTCTTTTCGCAAATTCACTTTTTCCAGATTCTGTTCTAAATATTACTGAAGAGGATTTGAAAGATTTTTATGATGCTAATCCTGATAAGTTTAAAGTAAACGCACAAAGAAAACTTAGTTTTGTATTGTTCAAGAATGAACCATCAAACGCAGATAGTATGATGGTTATAAAGAACCTGGAAAATGTTAAGAAGATGGCTGTGAGTGATACTTCCGATTTTAAATATTTTGTAGATATTTATTCCGAAAAGCCATATTCAATTGATACCTTGACAGTATCTGAATTATCGAATGAAGCAATAATAGCACTTAAAAGTGCTGATAAAGGTTCAATCGTTGGCCCGGTTCCTTCAACAAGAGGTGGCTATGATTTATATCATCTCCTAAACACAATTCCAACATCTGAAAAATCTGTTAAAGCTTCGCATATATTAATCTCGCAGATGGGTGATGATGCAGCAAACCTTGCGGAGGCTAATCGTATCTACGAGGAACTTAAGAACGGAGCTGACTTTGCTCAAATGGCACAAAACAATTCAAAAGATCCTGGCTCTGCAAAAATGGGGGGAAACCTTGGCTGGTTTGGTAAAGGAATGATGGTCAAGGAATTTGAAGAAGCTTGTTTTTCAGGAAAAGTTGGAGAGGTTCAAAAGCCGATTAAAACTTCTTTTGGCTACCACATTATTCTCGTCACAGATCAGGCTACAAGCAAGTTTGTTGTAGAAGGAATTAATAATGTTATTCAAGAATCAGCCACTAGTCGAGATGCAAAATTCACTGCCGCTAATGATTTTTCCTTTCTTGCAAAGAAAAATGGATTTGAAAAGGAAGCTGAGCTGATAGGTTACAGCATACAGCAAAGCGGTAGTTTTACATTAAAGAGCACTTCAATTCCGGGACTTGGTGCAAATAAAAGATTAATTTCTTTTGCTTTCGAAAATAGTATTAATGAGATAAGTGAAGTTCATAAATTACCCAGTGGATATGTGGTTGCAAAAATATCAGAAGTTATTCCTGATGGTCTCGAAAAATTTGAAGATATTCAGCCAAAGGTTAGACAATTACTAGTCGTCGAAAAGCAATATGAAAGAGCCCGTGAACTTGCCGTAGAGCTGATGAAAAAAGCTGGCAACGATTTTAATAAAATAAACCAGATTGATTCAAGAATTCAGGTTGGAACAACCGGTAGATTTAATTCGACCACATCCATTCCAACAATCGGAAGAGATAACGCCTTTATTTTTACTGCACTAACAATGAAACCCGGTGATATTTCTGAGCCTGTCAGAGGTTTGAGGGGTTATTTTATTTTTAAGCTTACTGAAAAAACACCATTTGATTCTACTGCTTATCAGGCCCAGGCTGGTACGCTTAGAAGTAACTTAATTCAGGAAAAGAAAACAACTTCTTTGAATGCCTGGTTGGCTGAGATAAAAGAACAGGCAGAAATTGTCGATAACAGGTATATGTTCTACGGTTATTAGTTCTTTAATTATTTTTTTACCCCCCTTTCATAATTATTAAGGTATGAAACGGGGGTTTTCTTTTTTAAAGAATTTTAGACAAGTTCCAAAAGAATTAAATAGATGAAGTTAAATGTTTAATTTTTTTTTAATTGTACCGTTAACCATTTTATTTTCGATTGGCTCTTTCGCACAATTCAGTTCAGGAAATGTAGGAATAGCAGTAAATGCTGTTTACACTACATCTGCAGAAATATATCTAAATCCCAATTCCTCAAATTCAGAAGTCAGAAACAAATCATTTACGTTGGAAAATATTTGGAATCCCGGAATAGATTTTCGATATAAATTTTCCAAGGAATTCATTCTCGGTTTGAATATAGAATACATTCAGAAAACAGCTTATGCACCAAACCTCACGGCTTTTATCGGTAATCAGGTGTTTGTATTTGAAGTTGAAGATGGGTTGGATGTAATTCCAATCGAACTTACTGCTCACTATTACTTTCCGTTTTCTACAGAAGAATTCAAATTTATGATGGGGGGTGGGTTAGGTTATTACATTGGTGAATTTGTAAGAAAGTTCCAGGGCGTTGATCTTGAAATAGCTCAAAGAAAATTTGCACTTGGATTTCATGTTTCTGCATCAATGGACTACATTATTATTGAAAATCTATCAGTACGATTTGAAATGAAGTTTAGAAATCCTCAATACACCGTATCCAGTAAATACTCCAAAACCGAGGTAACTTACCAGGGAAACGTGATACAGCTTCCCGAAAATGCTTTTGATACTAAAGTCGATATTGATGGATTGACATTTATTTTCGGTCTCGTTATTAACATCTGAAAGAGTCGACCAAGCAACCACTTCCTTTAATATTCAATTAATAAAACATATTTTTGACCTTCAAGCTTATGAAGAAAAAAATATATTATTTAACAGGATTTATGGCAGCCGGGAAAAGCACTATTGGTCCTATTCTGGCAAATACCCTCGGCTGGAATTTTTATGATCTTGATAAAGAAGTCGAGAATGAGGAAAGATTGAAGGTAGTTGAAATCTTCGAACAAAAAGGCGAAGAGTATTTCCGAAAGTCAGAAACAGCCTTGTTGGAAAAACTATCTGAGCATGATGAGTCAATTATTTCTCTCGGCGGTGGTGCCATAGCATCAGATGTGAATTTCAGAATTATCAAATCAGTCGGTAAAATTATTTATCTGAAGTCTTCACCGGAGATGGCTTATAAAAGGTTAAGATTTAAAAGAGATCGCCCGGCGTTCGTTTTTGAAGGCGAAGAAGTCCCCTCCAAAGAAGAATTTCTTGAAAGAATTAATAAGCTTTTAGAATCAAGGAAGAAATATTATGAGCAAGCTGATTTTGTTATTGATACTGATAATCAAACAGTGGGAAAAACGG
>CAZLJI010000121.1:0-7082 GCA_964559565.1 uncultured Ignavibacteriaceae bacterium
ATACTAACTGCTATAAAGAAAATTGACGATAAAAATTTTAATAAGAACTCATTAACGCTCAATTCGATAAAGAAAATCGATCGCCAGGGAAATTCGCTTACTGTTGATATATCAATCCCGGCTTTAAACAAAGAGACAAACTTTGACTATAACATAATCGCTGACGTCATCAAGCAAGAATTTCCTGAGCTTGACGATATTCATCTGAATGTACAGCAAAGAGTATCAACAATATCAACACACAAAGACCCCAAGAAAGAGGCCGTACTCCCTGGAGTCAAAAACACGATAGCTGTTGCAAGTGGTAAAGGCGGTGTTGGTAAAAGCACAGTCGCGGTTAACCTTGCTGTTGCACTTGCAAAAGATGGTGCAAAAGTAGGATTGATTGATGCAGATATTTATGGTCCAAGTATTCCACTTATGCTTGGAGTAAATGAAAAGCCAAATGTTATTCAGGATGATGGCAAAGTAAGATTGATTCCATTGGACGCTTTTGGATTGAAGATGATTTCAATTGGGCTGTTGGTTGATGACAACGCTCCGATTATCTGGCGCGGACCGATGGCGAGCGGAGCTATCAAACAATTTATGACTGATGTTGCCTGGGGTGAATTAGATTATCTTGTTTTTGATATGCCTCCAGGAACCGGAGATATTCAGTTAACTCTTGTGCAGACTATTCCGCTTACCGGTGCTGTTATTGTTACAACTCCGCAAGAAGTATCACTTATTGATGCAAGAAAAGCTTTGAAGATGTTTGAAAAAGTGAATGTCCCGGTGCTCGGCGTAATTGAAAATATGAGCTACTTCATCGCGCCCGATACAAAAAAACGATATGATATTTTTGGAACGGGCGGAGGCGAGAAAGTTTCAAAAGAACTTAATGTTCCTTTCCTCGGAGGCATTCCCATCAACCCGCAAATCAGAGAAGGCGGCGATAAAGGAATACCAATCGTTTTCGATATTCCTGATTCAAATGATGCTGATATCATTATGGATATTTCACGAAGTCTCACCGAGCAGGTTAATATTAGAAATTCCAAAGCTCCCGGGAAAGTAGAAATACTTTTAGGGGATGATGATTAGTCTCACTGTCATCACGATCCCGACTTTAGTCGGGAGAATTGATCTCAAATTTTGTGAGGCAGGTAAAGATTGCTTTCCGCCGGAGGCGGACAGGCTTCCTGAATTTTAAGGACTCGCAATGACAGCCATATTTGATTTCAAAATATTCATTAGATTTACATACGTGAATTAGTAAACTCGATGAAAGAAGAAATATTAAAAGCACTTGAATCAATCAGACCATTTCTGCAGGCAGATAATGGAGACGTTGAACTTGTTGAAGTGACTGAAGAAGGTATTGTAAAGGTAAGACTAATTGGCGAATGCGAAAACTGCCCGATGTCAACCTTAACATTGCGTGCAGGTATCGAAAGAGCTTTGATGAATAATGTACCGGGGATCAGGAGAATTGAAGCAGTAAATTAATTACTTTCACTTATGGCAGATTCTACTTACAACAATTTTACTAAATTTTTCCTGTGGATCGCAGGCACAATAATTATTCTCTACCTGCTGTACTTACTTACTGAAATTATTATAATCATCTCTCTGTCAATTCTGCTTGCTTTCATATTGGCACCGTTTGTTGCTTTGCTCGAAGGGAGAGGATTCAACCGGCTAACATCCACGCTAATCATTTTTGGCATTTTTGGATTCATTGTTTACTTCAGCTTATCTATTATCATTCCCAAGTTTGTGTTTCAGATGGATCAAATAATTAGCGCACTGGAAGGATTTTCATTTGCGGAAGAAGTTAAAGCCCTGGAAATTACTTTATTGCACTATGTTCCCTTCCTAAAAGCCGGAGAAATTACTCACCGGGTCGAATCACTTATAAATACTCAAGTGATAAACATTTTTGATAGTGTATCTTCTCTACTCTCAAGCATTGTCTCAGTGATCGCTGTGCTGGTTATCGTTCCGTTCATTACTTTCTTTCTGCTAAAAGATAATAGAAGAATTTTACAGGGACTGCTTCAAACAATTCCAAATAAATATTTTGAAATGTCTTATTACGTTCTGAAAAAAGTAACTTTAAGACTTGGCTTATTTGTAAGAGCGTGGATATTCGATGCGACCTTTGTTGGTGTAATGATTGGTTTCGGATTTTATTTTATTGATGTTCCCAATGCTTTACCGCTTGGAGTAATCGCAGGGCTTGGACATCTAATCCCCTATTTTGGTCCTGTCATTGGCGGAATACCAGCAATTATTGTCTCGATAGTTCAATACGGAGACCTTTCACAAGTTCCACTTATCCTGCTTGTAGTTTTAATTACATACACATTCGATAATGGTTTTGTGCAGCCGTACGTTTTCGGAAAGAGTGTTGATATGCATCCCATCGCAATAATTCTTCTTATCATTAGCGGTGGAATTCTATTTGGATTATTCGGAATGCTGCTTGCAGTACCAGTTGCTACAGTTTTTAAAACCTTCACAAAAGAAATTTACTTCGCCAAGAAGAATTATAAAATTGCGAGAGTTTAGAAAATCTCTGGTCTGAATTATTAGTGATTCTGTAGCGAAGAACAGAAAGTAGTTACAATTAAGTTGGATTTTCAATCCTCAACTATATATCCCATCCTGATGACATCATAATATTCATTATTAATCACAAACTCTTTTTTCAGAATACCTTCTATCTGAAAGCCAAGCTCTTTATTTAATGTAAGATTCCTGATGTTATTTTCGATTGTGTTCAAATATATTTTCTTTAGACCTAAATTGTTGATGCCATATTGAATCCATAACGTAGTTGCTTCTTTGGCGTATCCTTTACCGCGGTGTATTTCTTCACCAATTAACTTCCGCATTTCTGCTTTGTGATTACTCTGATCATAATTTAAAAATCCCATAAGTCCAATAGGAGTTGAATCGGGCAATGTAATAATCCCGAATATGTTCCTTTCATCTTCAAGTAACTGAAGCAAAGTTTTTCCGCTGGAAGATGAGCGGGATAATAAAAACCAACGTCCGGTTTCATCTCTTAACCATTTCTGAACTATTTCGTAATCAGTATCCCTGTTGAATTTTCTGATTTGTATTTGCTCGCCGCTCAGAGGAAAATCAAGTTTGCCCCGTTTTGACTTTTCTTCAGTTTTTTCTTTTGATTCAGTATGAGGTGGTTTGGTTAGCGACAAGTCCAGCAGGCCATTAACGAGCGACATGTAATCCGACGGCTTAAATCCCCACTTAGCTGTTTCGTTAAGGATGGTTTTCGAAACAGTTTCAACTGTGATACTCTCACTGATTTTCATTTCAAAGTCGGTCATCTGTTTATTCCGTTTTAGATGATTAATTATTTCAGACTAATTATTTCAACAGCAACATACTTGTCAGCTTCAACAAAATTTAAGTTAAATCTGCCTGCTAATAGTGTATCATTCATTTTTCTTCGGAGGAGCTAATATTTCCAGTGTAATTCTATGATGTTCTTTTCCTCCAAGAGCACTTAGTAGAGCTCGCATTGCATTAACATTATTCCCATGCTTCCCGATTACTTTACCGAAGTCGGTTTTATCAACTTTAAGTGTGAGTTCAATAGAGTTATTATCTAGAGTTTTTTCCTCGACTATTACTCTGTCAGGATGGTCGACAAGTTGTTTGGCAATAAATTCTATAAATTCTTTCATTTAGCTACTTATTACTTAGTTAGAAAATAAAAGTTATTGTAGTATAGAAATTTTATTTGTTGGAAGCAACTTTTGGTTGGTGATTAGCAACAAATAAGAGGTAAAAAAATTTAAACCTCTTTACTTAATCTCTCAATCACATCAGTAGATTTTATTCCATCAGCTTCAGCACTGAAGTTTGTGATGATTCTGTGACGAAGAACGGGAAGCATCGCAATCTTAACATCATCAATGTTGGGAGTAAATCTTCCCTGCGTAACAGCACGGGTTTTGGAGGCGAGAATCATATATTGAGAAGCTCTTGGTCCAGCACCCCAGGTAATCCAGTCTTTTATAAACTGAGGACAGTTTCCATTTGAAGGACGAGTCATATTTGCAATTTTTACTGCAAACTCAACTACGTTATCAGCTACAGGCACTTTTCTTACCAGTTCTTGGAACTCGAGTATTTCATTTGCATTTAAAACTTTATTTAAGTTTGCTTTGTACTCGCTTGTAGTAGTCTCAACAATTCTTATTTCTTCTTTAAAAGAAGGGTAATCGAGCCACAGATTATACATAAACCTGTCGAGCTGAGCTTCAGGTAAAGGATAAGTTCCTTCCTGCTCAATCGGATTTTGTGTTGCAAGAACAAAGAATGGCTGCGGCAATTGATAAGTGACTCCTGCAGCAGTTACTTTATTTTCCTGCATCGCTTCAAGAAGTGCGGCCTGCGTTTTAGGAGGAGTTCGGTTTATTTCATCGGCAAGAATTATATTTGCAAAGATAGGTCCGGAAATAAATTTAAAATTTCTTTTTTTGCTAACAGCATCCTCTTCTATTATTTCCGTACCTGTGATATCACTCGGCATTAAATCGGGAGTGAATTGTATCCTGCTGAATTTTAAATCCAGAACTTCTGAAACAGTTTTTATAAGAAGTGTTTTAGCAAGCCCGGGAACTCCAACCAGCAAACAATGTCCTCGTGAGAAAAGAGAAATTAAAAGCTGATCTATAATATCATCCTGACCAACAATAACTTTTGCAATTTCAGACTTTACTTTCTTAACTTTTTCGGAAAGCTTTTCTACGAGCTCAACGTCTTTTATTCCTGCAGGATTTTCTTTCAAACTAAATTCCTTAAAAACTTTATAATTCTTATTTTAATTCCGTTTCGCAAATCGAAACGAGACCCCATCACAATCATTCCAATTGTGAAGAACTTTTTACTTTTATCTTTTACCTTACTTAAAGCCTTACTTCCCAATAAATCTTATCTCTAAGAGATGCAACCCAGGTTTCGTATTGCTTTTGCTTTTTGTATTCATCAGCAAGCCTTTTCAACTCAGCATAATCTTCTTCTAGACTTGCAGGATGCTGTGGAACTCTCGATTGAAGATAGACGATATGATAGCCATAAATACCCTGTCCATAATCTATTCTTTTGGGAAAACTAATTTCATCTTGCTTGAGTTTAGATACAACATCGAGTAAATTTTTATCAAGCTGATTTAAATAAAACGTTCCGAGGTCACCTGAGAACGGTGCTGTTTCTTTATCTTCACTGTATCGTTTGGCATAATATTGAAATGTATTCACTTTATTAACAATGCTGTCTCTTAATTCAGTTAGAAATTCGATTGTCTCAAGATCGGCACCTTCATCAGTTTTGAATTTAAAGAGAATGTGTCTTGTGCGAATTGACTCTCCTCTTCTTTCAAGCAGCTCAATAATATGATAACCAACCGGCGTCTCAATTACTTCTGAAAGTTGACCAATTTCGAGCGCGTACGCAGCTGCTTCGAACTGTGGATAGAATACCCCTTTTTTGACAAATCCAAGATCGCCGCCGTAAGCTTTACTTCCGGGATCTTCAGAGTATTTTTTTGCCATCTCTTCAAAGTTGGCACCCTGCTTGATCGAATCTAATACTGCTTGAGCAAAATCACGATACTGACTTTTTAGCCTATCTGTTGTTTTGGGATTTCTGAAGATGTGATAAATTCTAAGTTTCTCAGGAATCATACCAAGACTGTCTTTATAAGTCACGTAAAATTCTTCTACCTCACGACGGGACGCTTCGACAGGTGCAAAATTCTTTTCGCGCAACCTTTGAACCATCAAATTTTTTCTTACATCATCACGAAGTTCTCTCTTAATTTTTTCAAGACTCATCCCATACATAGTTTCAATGCTTGCTTCTGAACCATATTGCTGTTTCAAAACTGAAATCTGGTATTCTATTCTTTGCGCAACCTCTGCATCAGTAACTACGATAGAATCAAGTTCAGCCTGAGCATAAACCAACTTTTCATCTATCATTGCGTTTAGTAATTGATTCCTCAATTCAGGCGTCTTCGGATCCATACCACGCTGCGATGCATAAACCGCAGCCTGAAAGTCGAGTTCACTTTGCAGGATGATTTCATTATCAATAACAGCAACAACTCTGTCAATTACCTCTGTTTGAGCAAAAAGGTATCCGGCGACTAAAATTACGATACTAAAAATTTTTAAAGACATATTAAATTATTTGTTTATTTCAATCTCACTGAGAGAATATAAATCGTTAATGTAGTTTTCAAGAGCTAACTCTGTTAACGCTGCTTTATATCTTCTTTCAACTTCAGTTTTTACAGCTTCAAAAGGTGGGATATCTTGAGCCGAATATTTATCTAAAAGCTGAACAACCGAATAATAACCCCTGTCATCGGGAATGACAATGCTAATTTCAAGTGGGTAAAGCCCTTCGAGGGCGCGTAATAATCTTATAGGATAAAGATCCTGCTCTGAGATGAGCACTGAACTTTCGAAATTAACGAGAGATAAATCATTAGAAAATTTATTTATTGCTTCTGTCCATCCGTTCATCATCAATTCAGTACGAAACATTACTGCAGTTTCACTATTAGAAAAGTTTATTCGATTAAGAAAAAATGCATTAAAGGGTATACGGAAACTTGTTTTATTTTCTTTGTAGTAATTCTCCAGTTCTTCATTCGTTACGACCGGCTGGGAGGTAATAGCAATATCCTGAAGAACAAGCGATGCGGCCAATTGTCGTCTTGAATTTTCAACTGTTCGTTTGAATTCATTGGTTTCAGTAATGCCTCTTTTAACTGCTTCCTGAAGAAGTATTTCCTGTCGAATCCAGTTTTTAATGACCAGAGCTTTTGTTTTTTCCGACACTGTTTGTGAGTCAACTAATTCGCTGAACTCGGATTCAAAAAGGTATGAATTATTCACTCTTGCTACATAAGATTCCGGTTTCTCCGGCTGACTGCAAGCGCTAAAAATAAAGAGAGGGAATATTATTCCCTCAATTATTCTATTCTTGCTTAAAAGCATTTTCAAGATTTTCATAATGCATTTTAGGCTTGTATCTATTATCCAGACTAGTCA
>CAZLJI010000122.1:0-6985 GCA_964559565.1 uncultured Ignavibacteriaceae bacterium
CAACCACGCCAAACTTTAATTACATTTCAGAAAACCCCGCGGGAATTTCAGGATTGGGAAGTAACGCGGCTCCGACTTTTGTTGATATAGATAACGATAATGATCTAGATTTATTTGTCGGACAATTAGACGGTAATATTTTATTTTTCAGAAATACCGGAACAAGATTTAATCCCTCGTGGGCTAACTCACTTACCAATCCTTTTGGATTGAGTGATGTTGGCTCAAGATCAATTCCATCTTTTTGCGACATTGATAAAGATGATGATTACGATGCTTTTATTGGTAATGAAGCCGGGGATATAGTTTTCTTCAAGAATACTGGAACAAATACTGACCCTTCTTTTGATTCTCCTCAAACAAATCCTTTTGGGCTGGAAGATATAGGAACGAATTCTGCCCCGTCGTTTGTAGATATTGACAATGATGGCAAAGAAGATCTGTTTGTCGGTTCTGGGACCGGGAACACATACTATTTTAGAAACACAACCATCGTAAGTGTTGAAGAAGAACAAAATTCATCATTCGTAGAAGTGAAGGCATATCCAAATCCGGTTAGCCATATGTTAAATGTTAGCGGCAGCTATATTGATTTAGACCAGACTGAACTTTCTGTTTACTCTATACTTGGCGAGAAGCTCAACCTAAACATAACTCGAAATGGTACCCTGGCGGCTATTAATTTCACTGATTTAGCTCCGGGCATTTACATTCTTGTTATTAAAAATGATGTTGTCAGTTATTCAACAAAAATTATAAAAAACGGTAAGGGATTTTAACAGCTCGATGAGATCAGAATTGTAAGTTTAGTAAATTGTTTTAGCTGATAATGTGCCTGGCTACTTTTGCAACTCCATTTTCGATTTTTTCTTTCAGAATATTTTCCCTGTAAGAAGAATATTGTTTTTCATCTTCTAAAAGATTTTTAACTGCTTGCGGAAGCTTTTTAATTTTGGGTTCATAAACACCAAGCCTCTTTTCAATAAGATAATCAACATTTCCCTGCTCCTGTTCCCAGATATAATCATTAACTACAGGCACTTTCTTAAGGTTCAAGATTTCCATAATTGTAGACGCGCCGCACTTGGTAAGCACTACATTTGAAATATTTATCAGTTCATAAATAAAATCAACGTAGCCATAAATTTTCAGATTTTTAGCTTCATATTTTTTCTTAAGGTTCTCAGCACCTTTCTGTAAGATTTCATTCTTCCCACAGACAATTCCGATTTCAAAATCAGGTTTTGACGAAAGAATTTCTTCAAGAATTCTTTCCCCTTTAGGAATACCGTCTCCCCCTCCGAGAATTAACAGCATCTTTTTCTCCGGGTCATATTCATATTTCTTTTTAACCGAGATAATTTCTTCGTTTGAAAGTTCTTTTGAAAATTTATCATCAATCACAAAAGGAAAAGTATGAATTGTATATCCTCTTCTTTTCCGAAGCACTTTCTCTTCTAAATCATTACTAAAGACAATGAAATTCTGATTCTTCACCAGGAACCACATCGTATGAGGTGTAAATGGATCTGTGATAACAGTAGTAACAGGTACAGAGAGTTTATTCTTTTTCAGAATTTTGAAAATTGGAATGATGAGAAAAAAGTGGAAGATCACTATCTTATCCGGTTTTTCTTTGAGAATCGTTTCTTCCAGATACTTTTTCATAAAAGGTGCAATAAGCAAGCAAGTCATTCGGGCGATAATCGGAATTTTATTCACCGCATAAAGAAATTCAAAAAACCATTTGCCGGTATACTGAAGCATTCTATACCCGTCTTCAATTATATACTGAACCCAGCGTGGAGTTTTCTCAAATCCATACATTAATTTAGGTTCAGCCGAATCTGCAAAGTGCTTATTCATATAATTGAAGAGTGCACGTGCTGGTGCGAGATGACCACCGCCTGTCTTCAGATAAACAAATAAATATTTTTTCTTTTCGTTCACGACTTTTACCTTAATACCGGGTCAGCTTCTTTTTCAAGAAAACCTTTTTCGAGCACCTGTTTTATCTTAAATATGCCAAGCTTGCGGGCTTTTAAAAATCCATCCCAGGCGGATTCAGCAAGCGTTCCCCTGTTCAGAAGATCGTATAACCACTGGTCTGTATAATCAGGTTTCTCTTGTTTTAAAGCTGCCTGAATTTCTCTCAGCCATTTTCTATTGAATTTTTCCTGTGAACCGATTATAGGACTCATAATGATCGGTATTCCTAATGCACAATAAAAAGATAGTTCACTTGGTTTAGTCCAAAGTATATCTGTTTCGTGAAGTGCATTATTAAAAAGATCGAAGTAATCGTGCAGCGATTCTGAAAAAATAATTTTAATGCTGTTTCCTTCAGGATCAATTTCTTTTTTTACAGTCTTAAAATATTCATTTACTTCTTTCCTGATGCCTGCCACAAAAATTAATCTTATCTCTCCATCTTTGAGTTTTTCTTTAAGACTCTGTGCAATCTGTCCGCCAATTTCCTTTTGTGCACCTGCACCACCAACTGCGTAGGTGATAGTCAATTTTCTGTCACTCCTGAAAACACAATTTTCTTTTCCTAAAAAATATTCAACGTTTCTTCCATGCCGGGCCCAGAATTTTCCTTTCGGATCAAGATAAAATAATCTCTGTGCGAGATCTTTTTTCAGCACTGAAAGATTTTCATCCCCAAGTAATTCAACCGGCAACGGAAATCCGGTTAGATGAATTCTTTCATCAGGAACTCCGTAAGCTCTTAGTCTTTGCGCAGCTTTTCCACAAGGAGCAAAATACTCTACTCTGCTTTCCCATGGATTCTTCGCCACCCAAACACGGTTTATATCTGCATCGCATATAATACAATAAACTTTGTTGAATCCTTTCTTATCGGCAGCGATTGCAGAAGCATAAAAAGAAGTTATCAAAGGAAGATTCTTAGTAGAAATCTTCTCCAACATTCCCTTACAAAGACCCTTTTCAATTGTTGACTCAAGAAGATTTACCTGGAAAGTCGTGTTGGATAAATTACGCATCGGATAGAACGAAGGGATATGCATCATAGAATCAAGCATTGAAAAAATAGGAGGACCAACTACCGGAACTCCTTTAGCTCTGGAAAAAAATTCGTACGCATTTAACAATCGTTTCCATAACTTTTGTTCGGCTTTTGAAACTGCTTCAGATGAACCTACTGTAATAATTCCATCTTCAGCAATATCTTTAAGCGGGTATACTGCCCGCTGATGTCCGTAACCCATATCAGCGGAGACAACCCATGCTCTATTATTGAACTCACTCATAAATTCTTAAAATTAAAGTATACAATATTTCAGGAATAAAAATAGGTAATTGTATGAATCTATGCTTGTAATAAGCAGGGTTAAAAATGAAAGGTGTCAGATAAACTAAAAAGTCCTCCGCAATTAGAGAAGGTAGAAGTCCTGATTTATGAAGTCCGTCTGTTCGGTCTTTCTTTCAGCCATTCATAAGTAACAACTGCGAGAAATAAAGCTATGCCGATAAAGAATCTTAATGTTTCGTCCATGTTAGTTTTCCTTATTATTATATTTCACTACTTGAAATCTATTCTGCAGACATTAACTTAAAATTAAGTTAGTGTTAACTTTAGGTTAAGAATGAAATATGCTTTAAAAAACCCATTCAGCGGACTTAAAAACATCCCAAGAAATATCTGGCTGCTTGCTGCTGCAACTCTAATCAACAGAGCAGGTACAATGGTTCTACCTTTCATTGCGCTTTATGCAAACCAGGTGTTGAATGTTTCCAAAAGTGATGCGGGAATTGTTCTCGCTGTTTATGGTGTTGGCGCTTTCATTTCTGCACCATTCACCGGAAAGTTGAGTGATAAAATCGGCACAATGCGTCAGATGAAAATATCATTGTTCGCAACGGGATCTTTTCTTTTTCTTTATTCGTTCATCACAGACTTTATATTGTTTTTATCTCTTACTTTCATCTGGGCAATTTTGAGTGAGGCGTTTCGTCCTGCAAGCATGGCTTTCATTTCTGACGAAATTACATCGGACAGGAGAAAAACTGCATTTGCACTTCAACGGCTTGCAATAAATCTTGGGATGAGTATTGGTCCTGTCGTTGGTGGAATACTCAGCACAATTAACTTTCATCTTTTATTTTATATCAATGCACTCTCATCACTTGCTGCAGGAGTCTTTTTAACTTTCTCTCACTTTGAAAAGCACGAAACAGTTCAGAAAGAAACTGAAGTAGCAGAGCCTGTTGTACAACGACAAAAAGTAAGTGTATTCAGAGATCGGAAATTAATTTATTTTCTACTCGCTCTAATTCCTGTTGAAATTGTTTTTTTTCAACACATCGGCGCTCTGCCATTATTTATTGTTTCAGATTTAGGATATACAAATGCTGTATTTGGAATCCTAACTGCAGTGAATACAGTGCTGATAATTTTTATTGAAGTTCCTCTCAACGATTCAATGCGTCATTGGGATGACAGAAAAGCGCTTGCGCTTGGTGCTCTCTTATGCGGAGTTGGTTTTGGTTTGATGGCTTTCACAAATACAATTCCCCCAATTGTTGCTTTGATTGTAGTGTGGACGTTCGGGGAAATGATTTTCTTCCCATCATCCGGCGAGTATGTTGCAAAGATAGCTCCTGAAAAACAGCGCGGCGAGTATATGGGCTATTTCCAGATGGCATTCAGCTTTGCATTTATGGTTGGTCCGTGGCTCGGGGCAACGGTGCTTGATCTTTATGGTCCGTTTAATTTGTGGATGGGATGTCTTGTATTTGGTTTAATATCAACTTTGATGATGTTGAGGCTGAAGAAATGAGAACTTACTAAATCACGATAAATTTAGTCTATAATCACTATATTTGCCTTATGTTAATTCACAAAATTCATATCAGCACACCGATTTGACACTTTAGCGGCTCTGCCACCAAAATACCTGGCGTTTTTTCAATTTTCCATTAATCAAACAAGAAAAATTTTTTAGATATGACAAGTATTATTAAACAAATACAGAACAGAAAAACCTTTGCAATTATAAGTCACCCGGATGCGGGCAAAACTACTTTGACGGAAAAACTTCTCCTTTTTGGCGGTGCTATCCAGGTTGCAGGTGCTGTTAAATCAAACAAAATAAGAAAAACAACTACTTCAGATTTTCTTGAAATAGAAAAACAAAGAGGAATTTCCGTCACAACCTCCGTTATGAATTTTGAGTACGATGGTGTGAAAATAAATTTACTCGATACTCCCGGTCACAAAGATTTTGCCGAAGACACATATCGCACTCTTACTGCAGTTGATAGTGTTATACTCGTAATTGACTGCGTTAAAGGTGTTGAGGAACAAACAGAAAAACTTATGAACGTTTGCCGGATGCGCAATACGCCTGTTATTGTTTTTATTAATAAATTGGATAGAGAAGGCAGAAATCCTGTTGAGCTGCTGGATGAAATTGAACACAAATTAAAAATAAAAGTAAGACCATTAAGCTGGCCGGTTGGAATAGGGATTTCATTTCGAGGCGTGTATAATATTTTTCAAAATTCTTTCAGTTTCTTCCGTGCAAACAAACAGAAAATTGAAAAGGATGTAGAAACTTTTAAGGGTTCAACTGATCCTCAATTAAGGGAACTGCTTGGTGAAGATGCTGTCAAGCTGAACGAAGAGTTGAATCTTGTAAATGGAATATATGGTGATTTTAAGATTGAAGATTATCTGAAAGGAAATCTGGCACCTGTTTTCTTCGGCAGTGCATTGAATAATTTCGGAGTAAAAGAATTACTTGATACGTTTATTAAAATAGCTCCCGGTCCTCAGGGCAGAGAAACCACGAAAGGATTTATTGAACCAACTCATAATAATTTTTCCGGATTTGTATTTAAGATACACGCAAACCTGGACCCAAAACACAGAGACAGAATTGCTTTCTTAAGAGTATGCTCGGGAAAGTTTGAACGAAACAAATTCTTTTACCATGTAAGATTGAACCGCGAATTCAAGTTCGCAAATCCGGCATCTTTTATGGCGCAGGATAAAAGTTTAATTGAAGAAGCATATCCCGGCGATGTGATTGGTTTATATGATTCAGGAAATTTCAAGATCGGCGATACACTTTCTGAAGGCGAGCAATTTATGTTTAAGGGAATACCAACTTTTTCCCCTGAAATTTTCAGAGAGCTTCAGTTATTTGATCCATTTAAATCAAAGCAGTTAGAAAAAGGAATTATGCAATTAACAGATGAAGGACTTGCGCAGTTATTTATTCAAAATAACAGGAAAGTTGTTGGCACAGTTGGCGAGCTTCAGTTTGAAGTTATACAATACCGGCTTCTCAATGAATATGGTGCTGACTGCCGCTTCCGTCACCTGAATTATATCAAAGCCTGCTGGGTAAAGTTTGATATCAAGGAAGACATAGCCGAACTGCAAAGACTTCGCTCGCATAATTTATTTTATGATAAGCACGATGAACTTGTGTTTATGGCTGAGTCAGAATATCAATTAAATGCGGCTAAAGAAAAAAATCCGAAGGCTAAATTATTATTCAGCATCGAGCATAACACGGAAACTGTGCAAATGGAAAAAGTAGTTTAGCGTTTTATTGGGTGTGTTTTATTCATTTTACATCGCCTCCTAAATCTTGTCTAATTACAAACCTTATAACTCTTCCATCACTACCACCTTTAACAGCCCTTCCCATACATTGAACCCATACAGTATCGACGGGTGTATTTACATATTGTGTCGGATACACAATACGCGAGTTTTCGTAAGTATGATACAAAAAGTGTTCGTTATTCCTTGCGCCTTTTATTTTCATTCTTCCATCAGTAATCCAATCATAAACTAAAGTATCTGCATCAGGATCCCTAGCATTACAAATTACTATGGCGGAATCCTGTGGCCCTATAACATCTGGAAAAACTGCTAACGTTAATATAAAAGGACTGTGATTTTCGGGTTTAACAGGATTGTCATCGCACGTGTTCAAGGATAGCA
>CAZLJI010000123.1:0-602 GCA_964559565.1 uncultured Ignavibacteriaceae bacterium
TGACGGTGAGTACAGAAATAATTTCTGGCAAAGAATTTACTGAACGCAATTTCAGTAACCTGGAAGATGCGGTCAGATATGTACCTGGTGTTACTATGACCGAAGACCAAATTAGCATTCGAGGTTCAAACGGTTACAGCAGGGGAACAGGTTCGAGAGCTTTGCTTGCCATCGATGGCTTACCATTTTATACAGGTGATTCGGGAGATATTATCTGGGAGATGATTCCAACTCTTGAAATTCAAAAAGTGGAAATCATAAAAGGTGCTTCAAGTTCATTGTACGGTTCGTCAGCCATTGGTGGAGTTATAAATAGCATTACAAGAGATATTTCCGAAAAGCCGCTGACAATCTTTAATGGATTTTACGGGGTTTATGACAAGCCCTATTACAATGAATGGGATTGGTCTGGTGAAAGAAGACCATTTAACGGATTAACTTTATCACACTCGAACAAGTTTGAAAACTTTGGATTCAATATTTCCTTAACACGACTTGAAGAATCAAGTTACAAGCAGGATGATGATTTCAAGAAATACATAGGCTTTTTAAAAACAGTCTACGACTTCACTCCAACCTCTTCGCTAACTTTTATTGCAAAC
>CAZLJI010000123.1:612-2598 GCA_964559565.1 uncultured Ignavibacteriaceae bacterium
ACTTTTAATAAAAGAGCAGGTCAGTTCCTCTACTGGAAAGATTCACGCAATGCTCTTATTCCGCCCGATCAAAATCTCGGCGACAGAATAGAAACAAACCGTTACTTGTTTGGACTGATTTATAAAAGTCTCATCAGCGATAAAATTCTTATGAATATCAAAACCAGTTACTACCGTAACTACTTTAAAGACAACGCAGATATTCCTAATGAATCAACTTCAAATCTCTACAGAGGCGAAATTCAGTTGCATTCAAACATTACAAATTCTTTGGTTCTCACTGGAGGTGTTGAAGGAACATTGTCAAATGTTGAATCCAGTCTCTTTGGTAATCCTGATGCGTATTCAATTGGTGCTTATGCAGTAGGCGATATAACATTCAATTTTCCTCTGATTGTAAGTCTCGGAGTACGATATGATTACAGCAAGCTTGATTCACTGGAAGGCTCAGGTGCAGTATCTCCTAAGCTTGGACTGAATTATAAAATCTCTAAAGAACTTATTTTAAGAACATCACTAGGTACTGGTTTCAGAGCACCGACAACTGCGGAAGCCTTCACATCAACTTCAACTGGTGGTATTACCGTCAAGCCCAATCCAAATATTAAATCAGAATATAACCTGACTTTTGAGTTTGGAATCAATTATACTCCCATTAGTTTGTTAAATATTGATGTAGCAGTTTTTCAAAATGAATATTTTGATATGATCGAACCCGGCGTCGATCCAACAGACGGATTAGTATTCTTCAGCAATCTTGTGAGAGCAAGGATTCAGGGAGGGGAAGCCGGAGTAATTCTCGATTTGCTTCCAAGCGAACTTTCATTTTCATTCAATTACACATATCTGTGGGCAAGAGATCTTGAAACCGGTGAAGCATTGAGGTATCGTCCTCGTCATATTTTTTATTCCGGAGTTAATTTTAGAAAATGGAATTTTGATTTTGGAATCAACTTCCGCTACACAAGCAGAGTCGAGGAAATAGATGATGAGCTTGTTGATTTAGGAATTGTTGTTGATGGTGATCTGCGAGTTCCGGTTTACACAACCGACATCAACCTTGGTTATAATTTCATTACCTATGGATTACCTATGAATATTTATCTCAACGTTAAAAACATTTTCAATTATAATTATGTTGAGCTGATTGGTAACATCAGAAAGATAAGAAACTATTCTTTCGGTGTTAATCTGGCGATTTAATAATATCCTCAATCTGTTCACTTGTATTTCTCATTCTAATTTTGAAAGTTAAAGACGGATTAAAATCAAACTAAGTTTTATAAATAATTTATTAACAAAAGAGATGGGTAAATGAAAAAACTAATTACTGTTTTCTTTTTGCTGATGTTTATTGGAGTGGCAAATGCACAGCAGGCAAGCGAATATTTTCCGCCGCAAACAGGTTTTGAGTGGAAATTCAAACAGACGCCGCTTGATTCAGCAAGTAATCCTATTCCGTCGCTGGCATTTTACAGAATGGATTCTTATGAATCTGTCGCTAATTATGAGGGCAAGCTAGCCAACATAGTTTTAACAAAATCTGGTCCGCTTCAAACTATTCTTCTTCAGCCGTACCTGGATTCTTTATTTTACAATACCGAAGGAACGAACGGCTTTGAATATTTTAGTACAAAAAATATCGAACCGTTTCTGATATCACTGGATTCCGCCGGAGTAGCCTCAAACTTCAGTTTTCTTAGCTTTTTCAGATCGCTTCAGGATTGGTATGATGTTTACAGGTTTACTGCAGGCACAAATGAATATACTCTATTACAAAAAGATACTTCCATTACAATAGGGTCAACTGGATACAATTTCAGGTTTAAATATGTCGGTAAAAGACTGCAGGACGAAACAATACAAACAGTTCTTGGCAGTTATAATTGTAAAAAGTTTTTATTACAATGGAAAATCGCTTATCTGTTAGGTCCAATTGTATTTGATTTACTTGCCACAAAAGACACTATCTGGATTGCACCGGGC
>CAZLJI010000123.1:2608-6967 GCA_964559565.1 uncultured Ignavibacteriaceae bacterium
GCAACTGGATTGTTCAGGATATTATTCCGGGTCAGTACATAGATAATCTTACGATTTTGGGAGTTCCACCATTTACGATTCCAGGCCTTGAAACAAAATTAACAGATGAGATAGTTGTGAATGTTCCAGATGAAGAAACAATTCCAACTACATATTCTTTGGAACAGAATTATCCAAACCCATTCAATCCAAGCACAAAAATCAGATTTACAATTCCATCTGTCATTGCGAGTGAAACGAAGCAATCTCAACTTGTTACTCTGAAAGTTTATGATGTATTAGGAAATGAAATAGCAATTCTCGTCAATGAAGAAAAACCAGCAGGAAGTTATGCAGTAGAATTCTCGGCTTCAGAATTATCTAGTGGAATTTCCGCCAGAGGCGGATATGCCTCGGGCATATATTTCTACAAATTGCAGGCGGGTAACTTTGTTGAAACAAGAAAGATGATTCTGATGAAATAATAGAAAAATATTTTCTGTCCAACAAACCCCTGTCAATATTATCTGACAGGGGTTTTTAATTGTTTGTAACAATCATAGTCCTATTGCTTTCTATTTATAATATATAGATGTTAAGTATCAATATTACATCTACATTATAAGGAAGGCCTTGTAGCCCTAACTCTGCTATCTGCCCATTTTTCAAATTATTTTTCATTCCTTATGTGAGGATTTCGTTCTCCATTTCTAATGAATAATTATCGGAGTTTAGTTATTTGTACTATGGATTGCTAGTTAGAGTTAAAAAGATTTATTTTTAAAAAATTCTGTTAAATGATAAAAATGAATAATAAGCTTATCATATTCTGTCTGATCAACCTGTGGTTTACAAATAACTTAGCTCAGAACAGCCAACCTGTTTTTACTCACCTCACAATTGAAAACGGGCTTTCACAATCTTCAGTTTCTTCAATACTGCAGGATCGGTATGGACTGATGTGGTTTGCAACGGAGGATGGTCTTAATTTGTATGACGGATATAACTTCAAAGTATTCCGAAATGAACCAGATAACCCGAATTCTCTGGCAAGTAATAATGTGAGAGTAATACTTGAAGACAATTCAGGTTCATTATGGATTGGAACTTGGGGAGGAGGATTAAATTTATTCAATAGGGAGAGTAGTTCATTCATGCGGTATCTGCATGATCCGCAAAATCCAAATTCAATTTCGGGAGATAATATATGGAGTATATGTGAAGATCAGAATGGTATGATATGGATTGGCACCTATGGAGACGGACTAAATCAGTTTGACCCAAAGAATAATACGTTCAAACATTACAAGAATAATTCTCAAAATTCAAATTCTTTGTCTGGGGATTTTGCACTTTTTATATGCGAAGACCATAATAGTGATCTGTGGATTGGAACTAACAACGGTTTAAACTTATTCGATCGTCAAAGTGATTCATTTATAAGGTTTCAGCATGATCCCTTAAATCCAAAATCTTTATCTGGCAGAAGTGTTTCATTCATCTACGAAGATCGTTCAAGTAAATTCTGGATTGGTACTGGTGGTGGAGGCTTAAACTTATTTGACCGTGAGAGCAATTCTTTTACATCCTTCAAACATGATGAAAAAAACCCAAGCTCTTTGTCAAATAATATTATTTACTCGATAAATGAAGATCGTTCTGGGAACATTTGGGTAGGAACTTGGGGTGGCGGTCTGAATCAATTCGATCGTAAATTAAATTCGTTTAAAAGTTACAAACACGATTTTCTAAACTTGGGCTCTATATCCAATGATTTTGTCGCTTCAATTTATGAAGACCATTCAGGATTGCTCTGGATTGGGACAATCGGTGGTGGAATAAACATTCTTGATAAACAAAGGAATATCTTAAGACATTTCCAACATCAACAACAAAATCCAAGGTCTCTTTCGGATAATTATGTGAATGCATTAGCCGAAGATGAATTTGGTTTATTATGGATAAGCACTTTTAGTCACGGAATTAATATTATTGACAGTCATGGTAATGTAATTAAACGGTATCAAAATGATCGGCAAAGAGCAAATTCGCTTTCTCATAATAACGTTCATATTATTTACAAAGACGATTCAGGCAATATGTGGATTGGTAGCGATGAAGGTCTGAGTCTTTTTGATCGGCAAAGCAACTCATTTATTAATTACAGGTATAGCTCAAAAAAATCAAATTCGCTTTCGGATAACACAGTCTATACACTCTGTGACGATGCCTCTGGAAATTTATGGATTGGTACATTTCGTGGCGGCTTGAATCTTCTTGACAAAAAACAAAACGCCTTCAAACAATACGAGCATAATCCCCAAATTCAAAGTTCGTTATCAAACAATACAGTTTACTGCATATATAAAGACCATTTCGGAAAAGTTTGGATTGGAACGGACAACGGTCTGAACCTCTACGATCGACAAAGTGACTCTTTCATTCATTATAAAAATGATCCGAAAGATCCTGGTTCATTATCTAACAATATGATTTACTGTATTTATGAAGATCACTCCGGTTCATTGTGGATTGGTACAGCTGGTGGTGGACTGAATTTAATGAACCGAACTACGGGAAAGTTTAAAAGATTCCAGGAGAAAGACGGATTATCAAACGATGTTGTTTATGGAATATTAGAAGACGATAATAACAGGTTATGGATAAGCACAATAAAAGGGATTTCCCAACTCGATCTTAGAAACTTTGAATTCAGAAATTTTGATGTCTCCGATGGTCTTAGCAGCAACGAATTAACATTCAATGGATATTGTAAAACTCGAGATGGATTAATGTATTTTGGAAGCATCAATGGTATTACAGTATTTCATCCTGACAGCATCAGGAAGAATTTATTTGTGCCACAGGTTGCTGTTACGGAATTATTACTCTTTAATCAACCAGTTCAAGTTGGAATAACCTATAACGGATTTGCACTTCCAAAATCTGTTATCACTACCGATGAAATAATTTTATCTTACAAGGAAAATGTACTCACTTTTGAATTCTCTGCATTATGTTTTGTGAATCCTGAAAAACATAAATATGCTTATCGTCTTAAAGGATTTGACAAAGAATGGATTTATACAGATGCTGAAAGAAGATTCGCAACTTATACAAACTTGGATCCTGGTTCCTACGTATTTCAAGTTAAAGGCTCAAATCATGATCTTGTCTGGAATGAAGAAGGTCGTTCAATAAAAATTGTAATTACACCCCCTTGGTGGAGAACCACGTGGGCTTATGTAGGTTATTCATTTCTTTTTCTGGGGATTTTGTTTTCTATCCGACGATTTGAGAAAAACAGAGAGCGATTAAAGCACGAAGCAGAACTTAAATATGTCGAAGCAGAAAAACTTCGAGAAGTTGATCAGCTCAAGTCCCGTTTCTTCGCAAACATATCGCACGAGTTCAGAACACCACTCACACTTGTAGTAGGTCCGATTAAAAAGTGGGTTGAAAAAATAAATCTTAGCTCTTCTGTTAACGGTGGAATAAATACTTTAGAGGATCTTAAATCCATGATGATCAGCCGGGATAAAGAAATGCAAAGAGATTTTACAATGGCAGAACGCAATACTCAACAGCTGCTAAACCTAGTTAATCAATTGCTTGATCTCTCTAAAATTGATGGAGGAAAGATGCTACTTCAATCTTCAAAAGCGAATATAGTTTCTTTTGTAAAAGGGATAACGATGTCTTTTGAATCTCTTGCTGACAATAAGAAGATAAAATTGCAATTCATATCTGCACAAGGGGAGTTAGAATTATATTTTGACAGAGATAAAATGGCAAAGATGCTAATCAATCTGCTTTCAAATGCATTTAAGTTTACAGGTGAGAGAGGAAGAATAACAGTATCCATTTCTTCTTCTTCTGAGAAACGGGAAGATCTAAGAGATTTGATTGTTATAAGTGTTAAAGATACAGGCATCGGAATATCCGAAGAAGAACTTCCAAAACTCTTCGATAGATTTTACCAGGTTGACAGCTCTCAAACTAGAGAGAACGAAGGAACTGGGATTGGACTGGCTTTGACAAAGGAGCTCGTAGAACTTCATCATGGCACGATAAAAGTTAGTAGCAAAGTCGGCGAAGGAAGTGAATTTATTGTTGAGTTACCGCTTGGAAGGGAACATTTAAGTGATGATGAAATCATTGAAGAGAAAAAAATTAGCAATGCTAATCTTGACAACGACAAGAATATTTTCTTACTCACTAATGAGGATCATTTAAAGAAAATTACTGTCTCGAATTCTTTAAATATCACTCATAATAACATAGAAGTTCGTGAAGATGTCGAAAAAGATATCATCCTTTTAGTTGAAGACAACGCAGATGTAAGGGCATACATCAAAGATTCACTCGGTGATGATTATC
>CAZLJI010000124.1:0-6942 GCA_964559565.1 uncultured Ignavibacteriaceae bacterium
TGAAGCACCTTTTTCAACAGCTCTGGAAAATTCCTGAACCTGAGTATTGTGCATATTTTCACCAAGGTGAGAACCAATCAGCACCAAACATCTAGCGTTTTCAATATCAGTTCGTTCAGGGGAACCAACAACATCTCCAAATGTAAGTGAAAATCCAACTTCTCTTGGTCCACGACATTGCGCAAAGCTTGGTGCAGTTTCATTGGGACAACCGTAAGCTCTCATCATATGCTTTAAAAAAGTTCCGCCAATACCGTGACTGAATAATGACATCGATTCAGGTCCGTACTCAACTTTAATTTTGTTCATCTTTTCAGCGATGTAATCAAACGCTTCACTCCAGGTTACTTCAACCCATTTCTCTTCACCTCGTAAACTTTTTCTAATCAAAGGTGATTTCAATCTTTCAGGATCGTAATGAGAACCAACTCCACCAGTTCCTCTTGGACATAATCTTCCGTTGCTTAACGGATCATCCGGATGTCCCTCAACTTTCCACAACTTTCCATCTTTCACATAAGCCATCACTCCGCATTTCCAGAAACACAAGTCGCAGTAAGTTGAAATCTTTTTTATTCCTTTTACATTTTCTGCATTGATCCTATTCGCACTTATTACAAATGTTTTAGCAGAACCAGCAAGTACAGCAGCAGTTGCTATGGTTGCACTTGATATTTTCAGAAATCTTCTTCGCGATAAGGAATTCATTCTTTTTCCATCAGTTTATTTCTTATGAATTTTTTAATACTTCCACACTCACCAAAATCTGTATAGACTGAACAACTTCGACAATCTTTTATTGCACAAATTGTATCTTCACCTTTTACAGCCCAGCAAGGTCCGTTGTGAGTTAAATATGCACTACATCTGCTTCTATCCGATTTACTGCAATTAATTACTTCCCAGCAAGGCATCATCGAGTAAATTGTTTTAATTCCGTTTATGCTGATTTTGTCATCATTGATTGCAGAACGGATACACCTGATCCGTTCAATATCAGATTCAGAATAAAGTCGATGACTTGATGATTTCTTGAATGGAATAATCAGCTTTTCTTTTTCATACATTCTGAGAGTATGAACAGAAATGTTAAGTAGCTTTGCAGCTGTTCGGATTGGGTAAATAGGTTCGTTATTCGTCATTATTTTATCACTTAAGCAACTTATTTAAAGTTGATATTTATAAATACCAACTTTTTTGCCAGAGTAATTATCTAATTAATGCTGAATAAGTGAAGGTGAGTGATTATAAATTTTCATTATAAAGAATTTCGATTGAAATTTTTCCAAGATTTTAGAATGATGAACAGCAGTAAAATATTTTATTGGAGAAAGGTTTCTGTTGTTGAGTAATTAATTCAAACCGGGCAAAATGCATTTTGCAGATATACTTTCTTGTAGGGATTTGAAGTCGATCAAACCTTGATTCATTATTTTGGAGTTTTCTTCGTGACAGGTTAGACAAGCACCAACTAATAATATTTTTTGCTGTTCTTCAACCGTGAATGGTCTTGTGTTCGTCCTTGTGGTTGAGGTATGATCTCTTGTTTTCAGAAAATCAATCCATGCGTCTTTAGGCAGATTATCTTCAGGATGATTTGAGAAATATGGTTTAAAAATCCATTTGCCGGAATTTGAGAGAGTCAACTCCCCTTTTCCATATCCAAGTGCTTGAGGATTATTATGACAGGATTTACAACTTCTTCCCTCTTTATTAATTGTGTGAGAAAACGTCGGTGCAAACAAACGTTTGAATATTTTTTTGTTCGGATTGTTTTTCATTTTATCGATTGTTAACACCATTCCCGGAATGAATGTATCAATTATCTCTTTCCCGGTTTTTTCCTTTCGTACTCCGAGTACTGGATAGTCAATATAAAAATCACTTGGAGTTTCTTTCCAGCTTCCGGTAATATCTTTATTATCAAGTAAATCATATCCTTCAAGATTTGGATCGTATTCTGTATGACAACCAACGCAATGCGGCACCCATTCTGTATGACAAGAGTTACAAGAAAGTCTTTGGTGTGCTTTTCCTTCCATACAAATTGTTGCAGGTGATTTTAATTGAAGTTTATCTTTTTGGTTTTTAGTGATTAAATATTTTTGGTTAAAAGAATTAACGAAAGCATTTACAATAGGAATTTCTAATTTTTCAGTGACAAGATATCTATCATTCATCTCATTGATATTTCTAATATCAGCAATCTTCTTTGATTCAAAATCAAGCTGCTCATAATTAGTTGAATGAATTTCGTTTGAATGACAATCTTTGCATTGAATTCTGATTTGTTCTTCCATGTGCTGATAAAGAATTCCATCACCCATAACTTCAATCGACACATGACAATCAATACATTCCATTCCAGCTTTATGATGAATATCTTGTTCAGCTTTTTGGAAAACTCTACCATCCATTAAAATTCGAAAATCGCCTCTGCCTTCGCCCTTAATATCATCTTCACTCAATAATGTTTCAAACCATCCTTCATAGTTTGTAGAAATTCTCCCCGAACGGGCATGACAACCAAAGCAATGATCATTAGATATGTTCAAATTTAATTGTGGGTGAACTTTAGGGAGATTTTCATTTTTTTCAGTTGAATTCTGATACTTAGATAATTGTTTTATAGCTTCATTGTTGTAATTCAGATGACAAGCATTACAACCACCACCTCTTGAAAGTTCAGTAATCGGACCTAGTTCTGTTTTTTCATTTCCTAAATGACAAGATGCACAAAGATTTCTCAAATGATTATCAGCTTCAGATTGAGTTAATTCTTTTACACGAAAAAATCCTTCCGGTTTATCTAATTCATCAAACGCAAAACGATCAACAGAAATAACACCGCTCATTGTGTTCATCAATGAAATATTTATTCTTTGTGGAATTCCCGGATGACATCCGACTGCTCCACAAGTTTTTTCGGCATCAGATAAATTTCCGGGAATTGTAATCATTCCTTTATGAGCAAAATCTTTATTCGATGTAAAAGAATTTCCAAGATGGCACAATTCGCATCCAATCATTTCTGGAGAGTGTGCAGATTCAAATCCTTCCATTTCTCCGTGGCAATCAACGCATCCGTTAAATTTATTTTTTACCAAAACCTTTTCAGTAATAAAAAGCGAAATGAAATAAACGGCAACAAGTGAAATAGTTATCAGTAATGTATTTCGGATTGCCTGTTTCACTTTTTCTCTAAAATACTTTTAGCAAGATTGTAATCCTCGGGAGTATTAATGTTAAGAAACAGATTTTGATGATAGAAACTAAGTTTATCAACATCAACGAAACCTGTTTTCACTCTATTTAATAGCTCGTAAACACTTCCTTTTAAGTTGCTTTGTGAATTACCGCTTTCAATAAGCAAGTTTTCTGCTTCCATTAAAACAGATTTTGAATAGATCCCACATAAAGGTTGAATTCTTCCGTCAGCTTTAGGCAGTAAAACATCTTCAGAGGAATTACTGTTGATTAAATAATTTATCAATTCTGAAGAAATGAATGGCATATCACAACTTATTACAAAATTTTTTTCAGTACTAGAAAAACTTAACGCTGAATGAATTCCTGAAAGTGGACCTCTTCCGGGGAAAATATCTTTAATGATTTTCTTCTCTAAATATTCATACAATTCCGGTTCATTTGAACTGATTACTACTTCCTGAAAAATTGAATCCAGTAATTCACTCAATCGCTGAATTAAAGGTTTGCCATCAACTACCAGAAAAGATTTGTTGGTTCCAATTCGGCTGCTTTTTCCGCCGGATAGGATGAAGGCGGATATATTTTCGAACTTTTTCATAATTCAAACTTTTTCATACGAAAATATATCGAATTGAAACTTTATTAACATTTGTTCATCAAATTCTTAAAAATAATGTTGAATATTAAAATCAGATTAATTCTATGAATTACTCCCGGAGGGATGGATGCCAGAAGTAAAAGACTTTCAAAAAGATGTAATTGAAAAAAGTTTTGACAGGCCCGTTCTGGTTGATTTCTGGGCTGAATGGTGTGCCCCTTGCAGAATGATTGCACCTGTTCTTGAAAAATTAGCTGAAGAAAATAAAGATAGCTGGACATTGGTTAAAGTCGATACTGATAAGAACCAGGAAGTTGCAATGAAGTATGGTGTTCGCGGAATACCGAATGTAAAACTATTTAGAAATGGTGAAGTCATCAACGAATTCACGGGTGCGTTACCGGAACCTGCAATCAAAGATTGGTTGAAGAAATCTATTCCTGGCAAATTCGCCGAACAGATTGAACACGCAAAGATTTTATTGAAACGTGGTGATGAAACTTCAGCGAGAATAATACTGGAAGATGTTCATAAAGGAGACATCAATAATAGCGAAGTAAAAGTGCTGTTAGCTAAAATACTTCTGTTTGAAGACCAGAAAGAAGCAAATCGACTGATACAAAATGTGGATGGCAATCTAAATAATATTGAACTTGCAGAAGCAATAAGTACTCTTGCTGAATTACTGAATCGTGATAAGAATTCATTTAATGATTCGGATGTGAAAGATAAATACCTCTCTGCAATAGAAAATATCAAGAGAAAAGATTTTGATTCAGCACTTACTAAATTAATTGATGTAATCAGATCCGACAGAGGCTATGATGATGATGGTGCACGCAAAGCTTGCATCGCAATCTTTAAATATTTAGGTGAGGACAATGATATTACTCTGAAGCACCGAAGAGATTTTGGCAGTGCATTGTATGTTTAAACTTTCCTAAACTGATAGAACTGATTAAGCGAATCAGGATTGGCTAACGCATCTTTATTATCAACTTCTTCCCCATTCAGAATCTTACTGACAGCTATTTCAACTTTTTTACCACTGATAGTTCTTGGTATTTCTTTGACTTGAAATATTTCGGCAGGGACGTGACGAGCAGTTGCTTTCATTCTTAACTCAGTTTTTATCTTTTCCTTTAATAAATCATTAAGTTCAATTCCTTCGTTAAGTACAACAAATAAAATCACCTTTTCATCTCCGTTCCACTTTTTCCCGATCGCAAGGCTATCGAGGATCTCTTCCATCTCTTCAACAATTCTGTAAATCTCAGCAGTACCTATTCTTACACCTCCAGGATTTAAAGTCGCATCTGATCTGCCATAGACTTTGATACCGCCATTTTCTGTTAATTCTATGTAATCACCGTGAGTCCAGATACCAGGATATTTCCCAAAATATGCTTTACGATATTTATCTCCGCTTTCATCATCCCAGAAATAAACCGGCATTGATGGAAATGGTTCAGTACAAACAAGCTCACCCTTTTCACCAGCTACTGCTTTACCCTTTTCGTTGAAAGCTTCAACCTTCATCCCCAATCCTTTGCATTGAATTTCTCCAGCGTAAACCGGAAGTGTTGGATTACCGAGCATAAAGCATGAAATAATATCTGTTCCACCAGAAATTGATGAAAGCTGTAAGTCAGATCTTACATTATCGTAAAACCAATAAAATGATTCTTCAGGAAGTGGAGAACCTGTTGAAAGAATAGCTCTCAAAGAACTTAAATCGAATTGTTCTCTAAGTGAAAGATTATTTTTGCTGAATATTGAGAGAAACTTTGGTGATGTTCCGAATACTGAAATTTTATGCTTTTCAATTTTTCGCCAGAGGACATCATTATCCGGATATACCGGATTACCGTCATATAAATACAAAGTTGCTCCCACTTGCAAAGAACTCACAAGCCAGTTCCACATCATCCAGCCGCATGTTGTATAGTAAGTTATTACATCATCCCGCTTTAAATCTGTATGAAGAACATGCTCTTTATAATGCTGAAGTAAAGTTCCACCGGCACCATGAACCATGCACTTAGGTAGTCCAGTCGTTCCTGAAGAATACATTATATAAATAGGGTGATCGAATGGCACTTGTTCAAATTCTAATTGTTGAGAGGTGTTTAATAATAAATCATTAAAATATAATGACTTATTTATATCAATATCAGTTTTTGAATCGACTATTGAGCTAGTTGATAAATTCTGAAAGAATGGAATCCAAACAACCTTATCAATCTCCGGAATTAGTTGAACAATACTTTTAATCTTCTCCCTGGAATTAATAGACTTTCCGTTGTATTGATATTGTTCAATTGCAAAAAGTATTTTCGGCTTGACTTGTCCAAACCTGTCTATCACTCCCTGAATGCCAAAGTCTGGGGAGCACGAAGTCCAGATAGCTCCAATGCTAGAAACAGCCAGCATTGCTATTATTGTTTCGGGAATATTTGTAACAAAGCCTGCAACTCTGTCTCCCCTTTTCACACCGAGTTTTCTCAATCCAGAACTGCAAGCTGCAACTAATTCATAAAGTTCTTTGTAAGTTAAAACTACATCCGGTTTATCTTCTCTACTGCTGATAATTGCAGAATGATTATCCCTGTATCTTAGCAGATTTTCAGCAAAGTTTAATTTTGATCCTTTGAACCAGTATGCACCTGGCATTATGTGGTTATCTAGAATTTTATCGTAGGGCTTAGAATGAATAATTCTACTAAACTTCCAGATAGATTCCCAAAAATTTTCAATATCAGTAACAGACCAATTATGAAGCTCTTGATAATTACCGAATGAAAGATTGTATTCCTCTTTAAGGAAGTCATAATATTTCTTGAAGTTAGAATTGAGAATTCTGTCTTCAGATGGAATCCAGAGTGGTTTATTCTTGCTCATATAATAAAAAACTCACGTATCAGGTGAGTCAATACTTCCTGAAAAATTACTTTTAGATTAGTTAAGTGATCCGGCATACAATGCTGCTTTCCAGGCAAAGTCAACATCATTATTCTTCAAGGCAGTCTTAGCCGATAATTCAATATATAGCTTTTTATTTTCATTCGCTGACAAAGCAGTTTTTAACATTTTATTGTGATCGGATAATCGATGATATCTTTGAAATGCTTCAG
>CAZLJI010000125.1:0-524 GCA_964559565.1 uncultured Ignavibacteriaceae bacterium
GATTATATGTAAGCTAAATCGACTCCGGAGTGAAAAAATGCAGAGTTGAATTTGGTTTGTAGATAGTCGCTGTGAATAAAAAAGCTGCTCAATGGGTGAGCAGCCTGAATTAAAAATTATAAGTCTTATTCAACGGGAGGATATTGATCCAGAATTTGTGCAACTGCCTCATCAATAAATTGCTGTCTTTCCTCAGGTGTACCTCGATCCTGAAGTGCTGCGGTACCAATTCCGCGCCAAATCATTTCATCTTTAGAATTATCAACCAAATCTATAATTAACGAAGCCTGTGTGTAATAAGAAACATCAATGTCTCTTCCATAAGGACTTGGTCCCCACCATCCACCGTAGCCATAACCATAATCTGTAACATTCATTTTTTCAGTTGTGCCACCATGAGCATAAATTGTTAATGATGCAACACCGGCTTCAGCAGGAGTTAATCCTTTTTTCTGCATTTCATTATTGATTGCTTCAAGAACTCTTTTCTTTGCTAACGGTACATTTTCAAGCTCACTATCCTT
>CAZLJI010000125.1:534-6912 GCA_964559565.1 uncultured Ignavibacteriaceae bacterium
GATAACTCCATCGTAAATACTAAATGTACTATAAGCTGAAAAATCTGCTGCAGGATTGTAGTCGTTTGTTACCGAAATTGAGGAACATCCTGCTAAAAATCCAAGTACTATTATTGCAATGAAAAAATATTTAATCACGTTCATACTCCTGAATTATTTTTTAAATGATTTTATTTGTTGAAATAATTTAATTATTGATTAGGTAAAGCGAAAAACCAGTTCACTCCCACACCCAATGTTAGCAGTCTGCTGTTTGCAACTGAAGTGCCTTCATAATCAATATATTCGGAATCATTCACCCAGTGATAACGTACATTCACATCTAATGATAATTCTTTATTCAAGGGAAATAGTACACCGCCACCGAAAGCAATTCCGGCTTCACTTCTAAATTCTGATTCATCAACTGGTGCCCCGCCGCCATATGTTCCACTGAAACTAGTATTATAAGTATATAAACCACCTTCCAGTAAGCCATAAAGCCGCATACCGGGTCCTCGTGATATAAATCTTATACTTATTAAAGCTGGAATAACACCTACTCCTCCGGTTATGTTAGCATCTTGACCGCCACTGGCATATATTTCATTTACTTTGCTTTCATTAACACTTGAACGCAGGTAGCCAAGTACTAAAGCCATCCTGAAATTATCTGCGACATCGTAGTAGAAACCGACCAACCCTCCAAACCCGATATTGAAATATTCTGCGTTCTTACCAATCGGAATTACTATGTTTCCTGTGAGTTCTGTCCCATACCCATTCTGAGCAAACGAAGTAATATTCAGCGCTAAGAAACAGAGTGTTACAAGTAAATACTTTTTCATTTGGATTCCTTTTTATTGAATGAATTAAATTAACTAAATCGCAATTTCCATTCTCTCTCTTGCAAGAAAACTATCTTTAAACCTTTGCTGACATTTTTTTTCCATTTTTCTTAAAAAAGCATCATCGTGATCAGGATCGTGATGAGTAAGCGCCAACATTTTAACATTGGCCCTTTCCGCAACTTCAATTGCCTGGCTGAAACTGCTATGTCCCCAGCCTTTCTTTTTTTTCAGTTCTTCATCTGTATACTGAGCATCATGTATTAGGAGATCCGCTCCCGCTGCTAACTTAACAACTTTTTCGTCGATTGAGTTCAAATGCTCTACATCAGTGCAAAACACCATCGCTTTGCCATCAAGTTCAATTCTGTACCCGTAAGCTCCACCCGGGTGTGTATGTTTATTTGTTTTAACTATTACAGGCTTGGGTTTCTTTACCTTTGTTTTAAACACTTTTTTGGTTTCATCCAATAGCATAAACCTGAAGCGGGCACCCATTTTTTCAAGCTGAATGGGGAAAAATTCTTTTTGCATTTGTGTCTTAAAAATATCTTTAAGACAGGTTATATGTTTTCCCCAGCCCAATGCGAGTAAATTAATCTTTTGCTTTTTATTAAAGGCCGGTTCAAAAAAAGGAAATCCCTGGATATGATCCCAGTGAAAGTGAGTGAATGCAATAAAAATTTCATCCTGCTTGTGACCGCTTTCTATTATGTCCTTTCCTAATTCTCTTATTCCGGTACCCGCATCAAGAATAGCTATGTTATTTGATTCTTTATCTCTTACTTGAATGCAAGTTGTATTGCCGCCAAATTCCTGAAAATCAGATTTGCATACAGGAACAGAGCCACGGGTTCCATAAAACTTTACAATCATTATTTAAAGTAGCCTTCGCGTTTGAGTCTGCTTACAAGTTCACTGGCGAATGAATTTATTACATCAGAAGCTTTATCTGGTTCGACAGTTTCTGATACTCCGCTCCAGATCAATTTTTTATTCGTTGTTTCATAGACGTTGGTTTCCAAAACAACAACAACATTTTGAGAAAGATATCCAGCGCTATTTGCTATCGAGATTCCTGAATAATAATATCCGTAAAATCCGTAATAAGAATTATAAGGGATTGTGTAAAGATACCCGGCTTTGTAATCACGAGCTTCATCTACAGCCACAAGTCTTGAAACAACAACTGCATCTACATCAAGTTCCTTAAAATATTTTTCAAATGTGGTTGAATCAATTACAACATCATAAGGCATATGATCCATTGATACTTTTGCATTTACTCCACCGTCATTGAATGCCTGAGCCATTCCATCTTCAAAATTTCTTCTGAGTAGTGGTTTTTCTTTATTTACAATTCCCAGCACAAGCACTTTTTCGATATTCCCTTTTTGTTAAGTATCGTCCTGCCATTCACCGATTATATCAGTTTTAGTAGATGAACAGGAAATGAAACTAATAGATAGAAAAATGATTGTTGACAAATAGAAAAAGATTTTAAGCATCTAATTATCCTTGTTTAGATTAATTTGATTGAAACGATCTAACTTCAAAAACTATTGTAGAATTTATTCTGGACTATTTCAACTAATTTGGATTTACGATTATGTTATAGTGTAAAGATATACGAAAACAAAATATGAATTCAATAGTCAATTGGTTATTCGTATCAAAACTTTTAATTATAACTCAAATCCAAGTAGAACTTTTATTTGCGAATATTTGAATTCTGATTCACGATCAATTGAACTCTCATCTGCTTCTGGAGTAATATCTATTCTGTTTTGCAGTGTTTGTGAACCGAATGAGTAAACTACTCCAACCGTCAGTTCTGATTTCCAGACATTAAATGTTGAACCACCGGAAATATGGATTAGATCCCAGGCTGAGTAAGGTGCAAGATTTGTAGTCGGGTTATCAACGGAAGCTGAGAAATCACTCGTAACGCTTAAAGAAAAAATGAGACTATCCGTTGCAAAGTAATCCATTCCTAAACCGAAGTTAATTACGCTCTTTGCTTCGTGTGTCAGATCATTAGTCAGATTTTCTCCTGAACTTTGAGCTTCATAAGGTTCAGTATCCAGCACGTTGAATTTAGCAATAGCATCATACCATTCTGCGCTGAGATGCAGAATTGTCTTTCCAATTCTATATGCACCACCTACACCAATTGCCCACGAAGAATTAAACTCCGATTTAACTTCTTCCTGATAATTACTTTCAAAACTGTTTGTATCAAAACCAGAAGCAAACAAATGAGTCCCGACTGAACCAGTTCCGAACAAATTCAAGCTTGGGGTTGTAGCCGTCACTCCGAAAGTTATTGGATTAAGGTTGAATCCTATTCCTGCTTTTAATAATGCACGGCAGTTGTTATATCTGTAATTATTAATATTTGAGTAAGAGGCTATTTCACCATTCGATTGTAAAGCCTGAAGTATAGTAATTGATGAAGCTTTATGGCTTCGATAAGAAATATAGCCTGTAAATCCTAAACCAATTACATTGCTTAGTCTTGTCGAGTAAGTGATACCTCCCCAAACATCATTAAATTTTTTCTCACTATTTATTCCGCCCGCAAAACTTTCTTTACCCGGGGAGGATGCGATTACCTCAAGTGAATCAATAACTCTGGCTGAAAACTCTACGTTTGCGTTTTGCCTTGTTAATATTGAAAATGCCAGACGATCATCCCCAAGAAAATTAAAAGCGAGATCGAATGCAACGAAGTTGGGAGAAGGAACGATTGAAGAATAATCGAGATCTTTTCCTTCTGCTGCACCATCTACTATTTTATAATTATCCAGTTGATACACTTGTGCACTCAAAATAAATTTAACATCAGGGAAAAGGGCAATGGCGCCAGGATTATAAAATGTTGCACTTAAATCAGAAACACTTCCAATTACTGCACCGCCGAGTAATGTTGATCTTGTCCCGTATTGAATGTTCCAGTAATTATTTTCCTGAGCGGTCAAGCGAACTTGAAACAGAATAATGCCAATTAAAACTAATATTACTTTGTTCATCTTTTGACTCCTTAAAAGACATATTTAAGTGAAGTTTCGACCCGGTAATCAGATTGAGCTGCATTTTCAGACTGAGGCTGATTATCGTACTCAAAATAAAAAGTCAGATCCCAGTAAAAATCTATAACTATCTCCCAGCTTAACTCCGCGTTATAATTAAATCTGAATCTACCTAAATTACTAAGGCTTGGAAACATATTAGTGTAAGTTAAAAATGTAGCTTTAGGATGCTCATACTTAAAAAATTGGTATTGGGCACTAATTAAACCCTCAACATTATATATAACTTCGGACTGATCTGTCTTAGCTTCCTGATTTACAGATATGCCAGCTAATCCATAAAACCACTGATTTTGGGATTGGATAAAATTATTTCCAATTCCACCTCCAAGAGACGTTCGCAGTTTAATTCCGAGTTCGCTGTTTTCCTGTAGTGATGCAATACCAGCGGCAAATAATTCATCTTCAAGGTTATGTTGATAAGAGAGCGAAAGATCATTTTTACTTGATGTGAGTTGCTCATCAGATGTAGTGAACACAGAGTTTAAAGCTAATTCTGTAACATTAACTTTGGTCCGATACTTAGCATTCCCACCAAAACTTAGTTGTCCAATATCACTTGCTTTAGTAAAACTGAAACCCAACTTAACAGAACCTTCAATTATATCCCAGAATGATTCTTTGATTCGATTGATTCTTACAATGTATTTCATAAATAAATTATGGTCCATCGTAACTCCTTTTACGGTCATCCGATCTTCTTCTTCACCCGGAGCTATCGAACCGAAAAAAACTCTGCCATCTGCAACTTCAATTTCAAAGAAATTTTTTGTTGTTATACTTTTAATTTTATTCCATTGAATTTCTATGGTCTCCATATTATCAGTTTTGTATGTGAGTATTCCAACCCGCATAAATTTTACTTCGCCTGTTATTTTATCTCCATTTTTCAGAACAACTACATCAGTTTTTTGTGCAAATGATGGAATACTTAATAAGAGAAAAATAATTAGTATAGAAAAAAAATTTAGATTTAAGAATGATGTTAATGGCATAAAGTTCATTTCAACACTATTCAGTATTCTCTGGACCGAGAAGAATAGCTAACCAGCGGGTTTCATCGGAACTGTCAAGAGCGATCTTTATTGTAATCGTAAGAGGAACTGAGAGCAGCATACCAATTGGACCAAGCACCCATCCCCAGAAAATCAGACATAAAAATACAACCAGAGTGGAGAGACCCAAACCCTTCCCCATAAATTTTGGTTCGAGGATATTTCCCATAATTGTATTGATAACTACGTAACCAATTAAAACTATTAAGGCCTTGCCAAAACCAAATTGAATTATTGTCAACAATAGTGGTGGAATTAAAGCGATAATAGAACCAATGGTTGGAATAAAATTAAGTGCAAATGCAAGTACACCCCACAGCAGGGGATAATCAATTCCAATAATCAGAAGGAAAAAATAAACAAGCAAACCTGTGACTAGGCTGATAACTGTTTTAATTGCTATGTATTTATTGATATTGTAAGTAACTGCTTGAATACGTTTAAGCGATTCTTCTGGATTTGCAACCATCTTTTTAACTTTTACGGGAATGCTAACTTCTTCAAGCATTATAAAAATTACTGTAAGGAGGATAAGAAATCCGTTTGTGAATAGATTGCTCACCTGGTTGAGTGTATCACCAACTAGTGTGAAAATCACTGATGGATTAAAAGAGCTGGATATTTGAAAGTCGGATTCAATTAGTTCATGTTCAACTAACCAGGCAATTACTACTTGTGTTTGACTTTGAAGCTTTTGTTCATATACAGGAAGTTTAATTAAAAAATCGTTTACTGATGTCCCGATTAAAATTCCAATTAGAAAAATAAAACCAAGAAAAGCAAGGATAATAACAACTAAAGCTATCCCCCTTGGAATTTTTTTCTCCTGCAGCCAAAGAAATGGAGGTAAAGCAATTATCGAAATGAATAAAGATAATAAGAAAGGAACGATGATGGATTCTGCCGCTTTCATTCCGGCAACGATGATAACAAAGCTGGCAAGGATCACCATTATCTGAAAACTTTTTCCTGTTTTATCTACTGATTCATTCATAAATATTAAAATAGAATATTAATTACCAAGTGCGTAACCTAATCCAACCGTATACTCAAATCCTGTATTCATAGCATCGTCATCAAAGAAATTTGATTGGTAATTTACTGCTGCATCTATACTGATAGTACTTATAAGATTAATTGTAAATCCAAATCCAACCTGCCAGGCAAATTTAACAAGGTTTTTATCTGCGTTTTCACCAACAAGATCCTCGTTCTCAAATATAAAATTTAATCCTGTTATAAATTGTGCAAACGGCATAAACATATGGTCAATAAAATAATATCTTCCGCCGACTTCTACCGGTATCATCGTTAAATATGCATCGGCGTACTGAACGCTTTCCAAAGAACTGAGTTCATCTTCAAGTTTATTACTGACTAATCCTGTCCGCATCATTAAATAAT
>CAZLJI010000126.1:0-6871 GCA_964559565.1 uncultured Ignavibacteriaceae bacterium
TAGCCTGTCAATATGTTCGGTATCAATTGTTAAAACACCTTCATAAGTAGTTAACGGGAAAAGAATACAATAAAGTGGTTTATGCTTCCATTTGAATTCACCTTCCTGCATCGCAATTTTTTGAAGTGTACACAAACCGTTCTTATCTAAAAAAGTACATTTTCCATTAATAATTTCAGTCCCTACAGCAATACCTGATTCAAAATCAGTATCCTTTTCTTCCGGCTCAAACCATTTGCTTACATCTCGTGATTGAGTTTCATCCATATACTCTTTTATTTTATCCTGAATGGAAAGGATATGCTGATATTCTTTGTAATCAGTGTAGACACCATAGTAGCAGCATTCACCAGGACAATTACAAATGAATTTGTATGTAAATATCTGAGGGTCAATCAAAACCCCGTTTATTTTTTTAGTGAATTTTTCAGCAATATTGTTTGAATCATCACTCATTATAAATACTTCTCCACATCTTCAAATTTATCTATCCCGAATCTTTTAACATCGGGGTTAATTCTTTTAACCAAACCTTGTAAAACATTTCCCGGACCTATTTCATAAAATTCTTCTACTCCGTCATCAATCATATTTTTAATAGTTTCTTCCCAACGGACAGGAGCGGTTACTTGTTCATATAATTTAGATTTAATTTCAGTAACTCCAAATACAGGCTTTGCGATTACGTTTGTATAGACCGGAAATTTAGAGTTGTAAAAATTTGAATTGTCTAATGCTGATTTTAATTTCTCTTTGGCTGATGACATCAATGGAGAATGAAAGGCAGAACTGACCACAAGTTCCTTCACCATTTTTGCTCCGGCGGATTTACAAAGTTCCATTGCCTTCTGAACACCTCCAACGGAACCTGAGATAACTATTTGTCCAGGTGAATTAAAATTTGCACACTGCACAATTCCGACCGTAGAAGCTTCAGAACAGAGACTTTCAACTTTATCCGGTTCCAAACCAATTACAGCAGCCATGGTTCCTTTATTTTCATCTCCTGCCTGCTGCATTGCAATACCACGTGCTCGTACAAGTTTTATTGCTTCGTGAAACTGAATTGTTCCCGATGCAACATACGCAGAATATTCACCAAGTGAATGACCTGCTGCTGCATCAGCGTCTATTATTCTAATTAAACTTGCTAGAATTACACTGTGAAGAAAAATTGCAGGTTGAGTGTATTGGGTTTTCTTTAATTCATCCTCTGGACCATTAAACATAATATAGGAGAGATTGACACCTAAAATATCGTCAACGGTTCTTATCATCTCTTTGGCTTCAACAGATTTCTCAAAAAGATCTTTTGCCATCCCAACATATTGAGAACCCTGTCCGGGAAATATGAAAGCTTTCTTACTCATTTTTAATTAATTGCCCAAACTATGTAAGTAGCACCCCAGGTATAGCCTGCACCAAATGCTGAAAGAATTAGTTTATCACCTTTTTTAATTTTCCCTGACCTATAATATTCCACCAAACAGGAAGGAATTGTGGCAGCAGTTGTGTTACCGTATCTATCTATATTGATCATAACTTTATCCTTGCTTAGGCCCATTCTTTCTGCAGTTGCATCAATAATTCGCAAATTAGCCTGGTGTGGTACAAGATAAGCTATATTATCTGATTTAAGATTATTCCTCTGCATAAGTTCATATGACACATCTGCCATTCCTTTTACTGCAACTTTAAATACTGCTTTTCCATCCTGGTAAATGTAATGCATCTTTTTATCAACAGTTTCGTGTGAAGGAGGATTAAGACTTCCACCACCCTTCATATGCAAAGCTGTTTCACCATTCCCGTCAACACGCAAAATAAAATCCTGTAGGCCCAGACTCTTGTCTTCGCTTGGTTCTAAAAGTACCGCAGCTCCGCCATCACCAAAAAGGATACAGTTATTGCGATCAGTGTAATCAACAATTGAGCTCATTTTATCAGCACCAATTACCAATACTTTTTTGTACTGGCCGCTTTCAATTAATCCAGACCCAGTTTGAAATGCAAATAAGAATCCTGAGCAGGCTGCTTCTAAATCAAATCCCCAGGCATTAATGGCACCAATCCTTTTTTGAACCAGACAAGCTGTTGGCGGGAAAAACATATCCGGTGTTACAGTGGCAACAATGATACAATCAATTTCTTCTGCTTTAACATTATGCCTTTTCATCAAATCCAAGGCAGCCTTAGTAGCAAGTACACTTGTACCACCTTCCTCTAAAATTCTTCTTTCGCGAATGCCAGTTCTTGTTATTATCCATTCTTCATTTGTATCTACGATTGACTCGAAGTATTTATTATCTAAAACCTTTTCAGGGAAATACATCCCAACTGCTGAAATTATTGCATTATATTTTTTTTCCTGAGGCATTTTATTCCGTAATTAATTTAAAACTGAATATTCTGAAATAGCTTTGGTCATTTTTTGGACCAATTGTTTATGGTGCATTTCATTTGCCCGAAGCACCATATTCTTTATGGCTTTAACGCTGCTTGAACCATGTCCGATTATACTGATACCATTAACGCCTAGTAATGGCACACCACCATATTCCTGGTAATCCAGACTTTTCAAAGATTTTTTGAGTACACCTTTAGAAAGTCCGATTAACAATTTATCAAAAAAACTTTTTTTCGCTGTCCGGGTTAACAAGTGCTTCAACAACTTTGGAACCGATTCGCCAAACTTCAGAAGGATGTTACCAACATAGCCATCACAAACAACAACATCAACATTACCAGCCAGGATGTCTCTGCCTTCAACGTTACCGATAAAATTTAGTTTGGAGTTTTTCAGTAATTTAGCTGCGGCTTCAGTGACATCGTTACCCTTGCCTTCTTCTTCCCCCATACTAAGAACACCCACCTTTGGATTAGAAATGTTTCCCATCTCTTTTGCAAAGATAGTTCCCATAACAGCATATTCAAATAGGTGAATTGGTTTTGAATCTTTGCTTGCTCCAACATCATAAAGATAACATACACCGTTAATGTTTGGCATTTCTGCTCCAATTGTCGGACGACCTAATCCTGGAATTCTTCCTATCATCAGAGTAGATGCAGCCATCATTGCACCTGTATTCCCAGCACTAACAAATGCATCAGCTTTTTTATCACGAACTAGTTGAGCACCGATAACGATAGAAGAGTTTGGTTTTGATTTCAGGGATGCAGCCGGGCTATCACCCATTTCAATTACTTCATCAGCATTAACTATGAACTCTTTTGAAAAAGATAAGTTGTTAGAAGATAAAACTTCAATAATTAGCTTCTCTTTACCGACAAGAAAGAGATCAAAATTTTTCTTTTCAGAAAAAGCTTCAATAGCTCCCAGCACAGCATTAGCAGGAGCAAAATCCCCTCCCATTGCATCAACTACAATTCTGCAACGTGAAGAGTTGTTGCCGGAATTATTCATTTAGTTTTTACTGAAGTATCAGCTTTTCGGTATGAACATCGAACGACCGCTATAATATCCGCAAGACGGACAAGCACGATGTGTTAGTTTTATTTCTCCACAATTTGAGCAAACTCCCATCGACGGTGCGGAAGCTTTGTAATGAGTTCTTCTTTTATCACGTCTGCTCTTAGACATTTTACGTTTTGGATTTGGCATATTGTATCAGACCTTAATAATTATTTATTCTTTGATTTCAATTTTTGTATTGGCTCCCATCTGGGATCAATAATTTCTTCATTACAATTGCAAGGACCATCATTGAGATTCTTTCCACATTTTGGACAAAGTCCCTTACAATCTTCCGAACATAAATTTTTCATTGGTATTGCTAATACTGCGTAGTCCCTGACATCCTCATCCAGTTCAATCTTATCTGTATCAGGATGAATATAAACTACATCCTCTTTTTCACTTGCAGTATCGTCATAATTCATTCTGAATAAATAAACTGTTCGAAAATTACTTCTTATTACAGAATGAAATTCGTTAGCGCATCTATCACAAATCAGCTTAGCCGTGATTCCTGTTTCAGAATCAAGGATTATCTGATTGTCATACTTTGAAAGAACCACATTTGTCTTAAAATTACCGATATAAGGTTCGTTAATCTCTAAATCGCTAGCCTTGCCTTCAAAATCGTAATCATACCTGCCATTTGACAGGTTCGAAACCTTAATTTTTATCATTTTCTTCAGAATCTGGGTAAAAAATGGCTACAAATATATTCATTGAACAAAAGATATACAAGCAATACTGCCGGTATCAATAATGAATATCTAATATAGTAAAGTTCAACTTCGCTAACTTCAGTTAATCATTTAAGAACTATTTCAAGTGAGACTTCCCATTCGTTCTCTTGAATAATATTTCCAGCTCATTAAGCCTACATTTTCGTTTATTTGCTATCTTAAGACTTAAGTTTTCTAAATTTTATAATTCTGTGCAATATGCTCGTCGTAAATAACCTGGTAAAAAGATTTAATTCCACACTAGCTGTGGATAATATTTCATTTACTGTCAGACCAGGCAAAATTTTTGGACTATTGGGACCAAATGGAGCAGGAAAAACTACAACAATCAGGACTATTCTAAATATCATAAAACCAACATCAGGAGAAATCTTTTTCAATGGCAATCCGATCACTTACGAATATTATAACATAGTTGGATATTTGCCTGAAGAGAGAGGTTTATACAAGAGAAGCAAGGTTATTGATGTCCTTGTTTACTTTGCTGCTCTCAAGAATTTGAGTAAGAAGGATTCCATCTATTTCGCAGATTACTGGTTGAAGAAGT
The DNA here is from genome assembly GCA_964559565.1 of uncultured Ignavibacteriaceae bacterium. Classification (GTDB taxonomy): domain Bacteria; phylum Bacteroidota; class Ignavibacteria; order Ignavibacteriales; family Ignavibacteriaceae; genus IGN2. The sequence goes on from CAZLJI010000126.1 coordinate 4,763, forward strand.
TGAATATTATGGAACACAGGAATAAAAAAATTGAGCAGCTCTCTAAAGGTAATCAACAAAAAATTCAGTTAATTGCAGCCATCATTCACAGCCCGAGTCTTTTAATTCTTGATGAACCATTTACAGGATTTGATCCAATTAATCAGCAGGAAGTAAAGGATTTGATTCTAGCATTCGTCTCGGAAGGTAAAACAATAATTCTTTCGACTCATCAAATGGAACTGGCTGAAAAATTATGCGAAGATATACTTTTGATCGACAACGGAAAAACTGTTTCTTCGGGAAAACTGACAGACATTAAAAAGAATTTCGGTGGTAACAATATAAAGCTGGGTTTTACCGGTGATAACAGTTTCTTAAATCACTTTTCTGAAATAATAAAGTATGATAATTTCAGCAATTACTCAGATATTCAATTACGGGATGATATTATTCCCTCCGAGTTTTTGAAAAAGCTTATCGGAAAAATTGAAGTGAATCATTTCTCTATTGTCGAACCCTCTCTAAATAAAATATTTATTGACTTAATCCAGAAGAAATCTAATTAAATGCTGAAGAAGATCATTACAATTTCGATGTGGGAATATTTAGAGAAAGTTAAAACAAAAGCGTTCATCATTTCGCTGATCGTAACTCCAATTATATTAATCACAGTGACACTTCTTCCTTCTCTTCTTGCCCATGATGAAAACGCTGAGGTTGAATTAATTGGTGTCATCGATACTTCAGGTGTGTATTTCAAATTCTTATCGGAAGAATTTCAAAAGTACGAATTGCCAAATGGTCAGAAAAACTATGTCTTGATTAATTTAAATCGAAGCGATAAATCATACGATGAACTAAAGAAGAATGCAGATAAAGACGTACTCAGTAGCATTATTAACGGTTATCTGATCATTGAAGTTATTGAGGAAGATTCAATTTTTGCGGAGTACAGAAGCAATCTATTGGGACATTTTAAAATTGTAAAACAATTTGAACAGGCACTTCATAATTTTAGAACAAAAAGGATTTTGGAACAAGCAGGTGTCCAAGTTTCGCTCTTGGAAAAATTACAGACAAGAACAATAATCCAGCAGAAAAAAATTTCTGAAAGTGGTACGGTCTCCGATCTAGATTTCTTATCAACATTTTTAATCTCAGTAGTCTTTATACTGTTACTTATGATGATGGTTGTATATTCAGGTCAGATGCTGGTGCGAAGCATGATAGAAGAAAAATCTAGCCGTCTAATTGAAATGCTAGTCTCCAGTAGTACTCCTGAGGAGCTTCTAACTGGAAAAATTTTAGGACTAAGTATGCTTGGAATTACACAAATCCTAATTTGGGTTTTACTTGGAATGAGCCTGGTTGCTAGTTCTCTACTGCCTGTAACTGCATTCAAAAACATCTTTCCTATGCTACTTTATTTTTTACTTGGCTTTTTGTTTTACGCGAGCTTATTTGTTGGAATTGGTTCAACTGTTAATACTGAACAGGAAGCACAGCACATTACCACTTATTTAAGCTTGATTTTAATGCTTCCTGTTGTAATTGCTATGCCGGCTATTCAAAATCCGGATTTTATAGTTACCAAAGTTTTTTCCTACATACCTTTAACCATACCGACGGTTATGCTACTTCGGTTAAATGTACAAAACGTTTCTGATCTTGACATAATTATCTCATTGCTTATAATGGTTTTTTCAATTTTTATAGTGACTAAAGTAAGCGCGAAGATTTTCAGGATTGGAATTCTGTCCTATGGAAATAAACCTACTTTAAAGGAAATTTTTCATTGGATAAAAGAATAGGAATTGGCTCTTTGGTTGTCAGTTTGATTATCATGATAAATATTTTCCAACTTGGTAATTTGAGGTTTTTTTTTGAGCAATACAGCAAATAAAAATTCAATTATTATTGTTGCGGATTCTCCAATAATAAATCCAAAGGAAATAAAAGCTTATCCGAATTTATCTGTTAACTATTCCGTTTACCTTAACACATTGCTTTATTCTAACTGGCTGGAAATTTTTTCTGGCATAAAAGAGCAATTTGAAATTTACGTTTTGCTGAACGAGATGGATATGGAATTTATTCCCAAATACTTCTTACCCGACAGTGATCATA
>CAZLJI010000127.1:0-6859 GCA_964559565.1 uncultured Ignavibacteriaceae bacterium
ATATATTCCGCTTGAGAGAGCTGTTCCGTCAAATTTAATTGTGTAGCTGCCCTGCTGCTTTTCTTCGTTTACAAGAGTTTGAACTTCTCTTCCCAGCATATCATATACAATTATATTAATGTGCGAATTAAACGGGACAGAATACGAAATTGATGTTGAAGGATTGAAAGGGTTTGGATAATTCTGCTGAAGTTTAAATCCATTCAAAACTTCTACTTCATTTTCAATTGCTGTTGTACCAAGAACACCGGTAATCATTCTTAGTCTTTTCGGATTATATTCTGAAATATAAATCGTATCACCGGTAGAAGTTGCAGTAATCCCGTTGGGCGTATTGAATTGTGCTGACAAAACATTTCCATCAGAGCTTCCCGCAGTTCCTGTTCCGGCATAAATCGATTGACCGCTTCCATCGATCGGGATTTTATAAATCCTGTGATTCTGATATGCTGTTGCATAAATATTATCTCCGATTAAAATCATGAAGCCAAGCCAGCCTGGCAGATCACCGATTTCAACAAACGTATTTCCGTTATCTACCCTGAAAACTTTTCCATCAGTAAAGTTGCCTATATACAAAACACCTGCAGCATCTTTCAATACACCGATGGGTCCGTTCAATGGTGGTCCTGAAAAAATCGTGGTTATATTTTTTGCAGAATCAATTGTAGATATTGTTCCGTTCTGGTAGTTGGTAACGTAAATCAATCCATCCTCATCAAAATATAATTCACTTGGTGTTCCGATATTTATGTAATCGGATACTTGCCCGCTTAATGATACTTTACTTATTTTATTTGCTGCCGCACTGGGAACATATAAATAACCATCTGGCCCAAATTTTAGGCCGTTGGGACTTGAAAGTCCTGAAGCAAAAATGCTTGTCGTTCCATCGGGGGTGATTTTAGTAACAGTTGATCCATAGTAAAGCGATGCGTAAATATTTCCTTCTTCATCTAAATCCAGTCCGTCATTAAAGGTTGATGGACCGGGGACAAGCGTGGACACAGTTTGAGCTGGTGGATTGCTAGCGAAAAATAAAGTGAGAAAAAGTGAAACAATAAAAGTCCTCATAGTAACCTCTGATTAATTAGAAATTTATTTTCTGCAAAGGTGGTGAATCAGAAGCAAAAAATCGTTCGGGTTGATAAAACCGAACAAAAAAGAAAGGTTATTAGCTATTCTTCGTTAACAGCAAGCCTGAAATATTCCTTTGGTGTCTGGTTTGTCAGCTTCTTGAATGCTGTGTTAAAGGTGGTTTTTGAATTGAAGCCTGCTTCAAATGCAATGGCGAGCAATGTAAGACTTTTATTTTCCTGCCTTTCAACAATCTTTTTGAATTCTTCTATTCGGTAACTGTTTATATATGCAAAAAAATTTCTCTGATGTTTCTCATTAATTATGCGTGAAAGTAAATGGGAGTTAATTCCACTTATGTCAGCAAGTTCCGACAAAGTAAGTTTCGGATTCAAGAAAGGTTTTTTCTCCAGCATAATCTTTTCCAGCTCAATACTAAGCTCATTAATGTTCTCTATTCCAGTCGGTTTTGACTCGTATTTTTTTGTTGTGACGGCAAAGGTTATAACTTCCGGATATTTTAATGTGTAATAACCAAGCGCAATTACTGAACAGGAAAGCGAGATCCATACAAGCTGATAACCTAAATAATCTCCTGCACCATCCGGATCAAAAATTCTGAATCCAAGACTGACTGCCCAGAAAATTAATCCCCCTAGAGTTATGATAAGTAGAACATTATAAAACTTTATCTGTGGTGCCGAAGAATTCTGATTTTCATTTACTTTTAAATAGCGATTTAGAATTCTGCTGCACAAAATTATATAAGTAAGGTTTTGAAGGATTGCAAATATTTCAATTCCAATAAACACATCAATATAATTATTGGATAGTGCCATGAAACCTTCACGGTCTGCAGTGAAGAAAGGAAATATAATTATAAGATAAATTACTGCAGGGAGAATGTGAACGGCCGGGTGAACTTTGTAAGCCAGTTTTACTTTGAAAAGTTCAAGCAGGTAAAAGTAAAGCATGGGTCCGAGCAGGAAAATTATAAAATCTCCGACAAATAAAATTTTTGCATTTAAAAGAGTAAGCGGATGCAATGTATAAAAATACCTACCCGACAAAGTAAGGGTAATAATAAGAATAAAATAAGCTAACAGTCGCTTGGCCTTTTCATTACCTTTTTTAGACCTGATGATTGCTAAAAAAAGAATTGCCCCTTGCAGAACACCAAACAAAACCACAACAGAAAGCCAGTTCAATTATGTCTCCGGAAAATATTAATGCTTGACAACTTTTAATCTCAGGTTGCCAAGATAAACATTTGTAAGAATTTTAATAAACAATAAAATGTGTGTTAAAAAATTGAAACATTGCTCTTCCCAGCATTCTTTCTAAAGAAAGCAACGGGAGGTAGAATAAAATGTCACACTCTTAAAACCGATGAATGACTGAAAGGCAAACCCGGTCCTTTAGAAACTTTAAATCCTACAGCCTCTGCTTTGCTTATGGTGGAAGCAAATTCTTTTTTCGAAACGTGAAATAATTTTGGCTCTACTATTAAGAACTCCCCGTTTTCATTCAGAAAATTTTTCAATGCTGCGAAGAGTTTATCTTTATCCGAAACTTCGTGAACCATATAAAATGCGAGAATAAAATCTACTTTCTCCGGTATAACGATTTCATCTTTTTCACACTTTATTAATTGTATAATCTTTTCAAGAGATGTTCCCCGTATTTTATTCTGAATCTTCTGCAGCATTCCTTCCTGCAGATCAACGGCATAAACTTTTCCGTTCGCACCAACCATTTTTGCCAATTCGACAGAGAAAAACCCGGGACCGCATCCAACATCGAGAATCTTCATTCCTTCTTTAATAAAAGGAGAAAGTATTTTCTGTGGATTCTGCAACCATCTTCTTAATTTATTATCGAGTGAGTTCGCCAGCTCAACCGGGCAAACCCGGTTTTTGTCTTCGTTCATATTGTGCTCTTAAAATTATTTTTCTTCAGTAAACTTCCCCATTCTTCCCAAAGAAAACAACGGGGGGTGTTGAAATGTTTATGACACACTCATCAATATTTTCTCTGCATAGTTAATTAGTTCTAAATTACTTTTTACCGGCTCACCATTTTCCAGAAAAATTGTGTCTTCCATTCCAATTCTGCTGTCATACCTTCTTCTTTTTGCTTCCCGTAATATTTCCCAGGAAACGGAATTAAATCCGTGCAATAGCCGCGGAACTTCCACTCCGTTTTTATCCAGCACTTCTTCTATTTCGTTTATACATTCAATTGCTTCATTTAATTTTTCAGGTTCAGGCTCAATTAAAATTCTAAAGCAATCCTTATACAAACTGCTTTCAACAAATTTTTCGGCCGCTCTCTTTTCATTCAGCCCGGCTTCAATTTTTACTCCTTTCGATATCAGTAATTCCGATATTTCAACTGCATCATCCTCGATAATATTAACCGATATAAAATCGGGGACATTTGTCCACCCTTTAATATGATTTTTTCTTTTTGCCAAGTCAGGTTCGATCCAATCACCCGAACTAATTCCTAATTGTATTTCGGGTGAAATACTTTTTACCAGAGAAACCAGATTGTTTACATCTTCAGGCTTTAAGCTTTCATTGCCTTTTTCATCATAACAATGTATATGAAAGACATTGTGTCCGTTTTCAAATAAGAGTCTTACTTCCTTCCTGATCTCATCGAGTGATTGAGGAATATATTTATTTTGTGTTTTGGGTCTGGCTCCATTCAGCGAAATTTTGATCAGCATATTTTCTTTAAAATTAATTTTTGTAATTAAACATCATAATTCTTTGAAAAGAAAGCAACGGTGAAAATTTAAAAATATTTTCTTTATTGCGGGGACACGATATATTATCTAATTACTGAATTTGCATAACGCAATAGCTTTCCATTAAACAATCATTGATCCGTGTAAAACAATAATTTAATTAATCTGCTTTCCATATTGAGTAATACTTATCTAAGTTTACATATCAAAAAAATATTGTTCGTGTAAAATCTATTTAGGGAGATAGATTGTGCAGACTTCTGAAAAACAGTTTACGATTCTTATTGCTCTGTTTAATATTGCAGCACCACGCAATGTTATTCCCTCTTTAACAACCTCTTCAGATTCTTTCAATAAAATCCTTTTACTTGTCTACCAGATATTTCTTATCAATCAGAAAGCAGAATAAAACAATTCAATCCATCAATATTTAAACCAAAGGGAACCCAAATGAAAAACTCAATTTTTGTTTTCATATTAGTAATTACAGTAGGTCTTCTGCAGACCTCTCAAGCTCAGTTTGAATCTTTGAAGAAAAAGGCCGAGGACACCATTAAGAAGGAAATAGAAAAGCAGCCCGAAGTAAAAGACGAACAGAAGAATGATAATGAAGCACAAACCAATAATGAAAAACAGGACTCCCAGAAGCAAACTGGCAATAACAAAACAGATGAAACTCAATCAAGCGATGACGTTCAGTTTAAAAGCTCAACTCAGTATGATTTTGTTCCTGGCGAGAATGTAATTTTCTTTGATGATTTCAGCCAGGATGCTGTCGGTGATTTCCCGGCTTTATGGACAACTAACGCTCCGGGCGAAATAAATACTATCAATGTCGCTGATGGCCATTGGTTCAACTTAAACAGCACAGATGGAAATTACTTTTACTTGAACGATATAAATTTTCCAAAGAATTTTATTATAGAGTTTGACATCGTTCCTAAAAAAGCGGGCGGTCGAATTGCTGCAGGACTTCTTCTTTATGGTGAAAGTAAAAGAAAAGAAATGGATAACAATCCGCATCCCGGTAATGGCGGGATAATGATCTCAATTGAAAAAGAAAACTGGAACACCTGGGGATATAAGGAAGGTGAGAAAGAAAAGATAACAGGAATTTCAAAAGTTAAGCCGGTAGTTGTTGAAAAGGTAAATCACGTTATCATCTGGTTTCAGGGAAGAAGATTGCGAATTTATCACCAGGAAGCTAAAGTACTGGATATGCCGACAAATTTATACGACGGTGTGAAACTCAGCAGACTTTGTTTCAGACTGAGCAGAGGAGCTTCCTGCGGTGCTTACATTTCTAATCTGCGGATTACTGATGCTGCGCCGGATATGCGAAGTAAACTTATCACAGAAGGAAAGCTCGTCAGTTATGGAATTTACTTTGATGTAAATAAAGATGCTGTAAAATCAGAATCATACGGTACGATTAAACAAATTGCAGATGTTCTTAAAGAAAATGCAGACGTAAAAATTAAAATAGTCGGTCATACTGATTCAGATGGTGATGATAAATCTAATCTTGATTTGTCGCAGCGCAGGGCAGCCTCTGTAAAAAATGTAATTGTGAAAGAGTTTGGAATTGATGCTTCAAGAATTGAAACAGACGGTAAAGGAGAAAGCGAACCTGTTGCGAAAAATGATTCTATAATAAATAAAGCTCTTAACCGCAGAGTAGAGTTTTTAAAATTGTAGAGAAATATTCCGAAGAAGTAAAAATTTAGAATCTGCCACGGTTGGGCCGTGGCAGGCCCGTATTATCCGACAACTGCCGAATTCGCAAAGGCAAGCAGCATCCATTTTGTAAACACCAACCCAGCTCACTCAGCAGCATCAACTCGTATAGTATCTCCTTAAGTAAAATTACCTATAAGAGGTTCATAGAAAGGGCGTATTAAATAATTTATATATTAATATTTAAAATGATTCTGAAAAAAACTTCTTAGATTGTAAATCTGTGATTTGTATCCAACATATGAGAACTTTATTAAATAATTGGGATTGTATTTGAAGCCAAACACAAAATTTCCATTTACGTCAGTATATATTGCAGGCAATTCTTTAAAATCCTCATATTTAATTTCAATATTTGCTCCAATAAGTGGTTCAGAGGTTAAACTATCTATTATCTCACCTTTTATAGTGATACTATCTTGTTTAATTAAATAGTTTATTTCTTGAATGTTTACTATTAATGGGTAATCCCCAGCTCCACCAAAACCGCACACCAATATTTCTTCCCTAGAGCTGCAAGAGTTGAGAATAATCAACGAAAAAATTATGAATAAAAATTTCACAAGAATTCTTTTACTATTTGTTTTCGTAGCGGCTGAATAAAGAAATTAAAATTTGACTTCAAACTTAAATTAACAAAAAGCATACCTATGAAAATACCCTAAAAAAGTTTTATTTCTTGCCAAATACCAGTCCTACCCGCTCTGCAACGATAACTTTTATCGTATCGCCCTCACCAAAATTTCCTGCGAGCAGTTCCTGCGAAAGAGGATTGATTAGATATTTTTGAATTACTCTTTTCAGAGGACGTGCACCGTAAGTTACATCGTAGCCAAGCTGTGCAAGCCAGTCTTTTGCTTCATCGGAAACAGCAAGTGTAATCTCCTTTTCCCTCAGCATTTTTTGAACACGGCCAAGCTGTATGTCAACTATCTTTCTAATTTCAGATTTCAGCAATGGTTTAAACAAAACAATTTCATCAATCCTGTTCAGAAACTCAGGACGGATAGTTTTTCTCAGAAGCTCATGCAATTGCTGTCGCAGTTCGCCCATCATTTTTTCAACATTATTCTCCTCAAAAAACTCCAACTTATCCTGAATATAATGCGAACCTATGTTTGAAGTCATAATAATAATTGTATTCTTGAAGTTGACCGTTCGTCCCTGGTTGTCAGTCAATCTTCCATCATCCAGAACCTGAAGCAGAACATTAAATACATCGGGATGAGCTTTTTCAATTTCGTCGAGAAGCAAAACAGAATATGGTCTTCTGCGAACTGCTTCAGTTAA
>CAZLJI010000128.1:0-6773 GCA_964559565.1 uncultured Ignavibacteriaceae bacterium
GGACACCGCGTTCTACTGGAATCCTTGTTGGTTTGAATGGACTTCATTTTATTGATCAAAATGTTGGATGGACTGTTGGCGGTGCAGGCACACTTTACTCAACAACAACTGCAGGATCAAATTGGATTGCAATTACAACACCAACAACCCAGGATTTGAACTCAATTCATTCATCCGATGGTGTAAATGTGTGGTCAGTTGGAAATCTCGGGGGAATCATTTCTAACTATACACCACCTACTAGTTTAGAGAATGAAAATAATATTGCGCCAAATTCTCTTGTCCTTGAACAGAATTATCCCAATCCATTTAACCCATCAACTAAAATTAGTTTTAATCTCCGTTCGAGCGAATTTGTCACTCTAAAAGTTTATAATGCTCTTGGTAGGGAAGTTGCAACTTTATTAAAAGAAAATTTACAAGTAGGTCATCATGACGTTGAGTTTAACGGCGATGGTCTACATAGTGGTGTTTATTTCTATGAGTTGAGTTCAGACAATTTTGTGGAAACCAAAAAGATGCTTCTGTTAAAGTAAAAAATAACAAAACATCGTATGTTCGTCAGTAAATAAAAAATTTAATAATGAATAACATGTTTTTCTATAAATAAGGGACTTAAATAGTATGAAAAGAGTTTTCTGTATATCAATTTTTTTTATAAATGTAATTATGTATGGGCAAGTTAATGTGCAATGGCTTCAAAACACACGAGGTGTTTCAATTGCCGTCGATGGGCAAGAAAATGTTTATACGGTTGATTATGACTATAATCCCGCTGGTGATATCTATTTAACCAAACGAGATAATATGGGGAATTTTACCTGGGAGTCAAAATTTGATCAAACTGATAATTCAAATGGGAAAAAGCTACCTGGGTGGCTACTGACAACACTGGTAATATTTTAGTTTCGGGAACACTTATGTCCGGCTACTCAAATCCGGTAGAGGCTGCAAGTATACTTATGAAATTTGATTCTGCTGGAAATTTAATTTGGAGAAATGTATACGAGACTTCATTTGATGGATCATATACAAAGAAGTGTTTGGTCGATGAGAATAATAACATTTACGTACTAGGTATGGGAAGCGGAACCCCGGGTTATGTTACGAAGGTTAAAAAGTTCGCACCAGATGGTTCAATTATATGGACATACTATGATGCAATCGGAATTGGTGCACCAATTAATTTCAAATTCACTCCTGATAATGCTATTGTAATTACTGGCAGAGCTATCTTCGGAAGTATAAATGGTTACGCAAAAATCGATTTGAACGGTAACCATATTTGGAGTTACCCGGGTGTTCCAAGTCTTACAATCGGTGATTGTGAAGGTGATGAGTTTGGCAATGCATACCTTGTTCACGGTGAATATGTTATGAATGGAGGAACCGAGGTAAAAAAGATTTCACCAACCGGAAGTTTACTCTGGTCAAATGTTTATCAGAATATCGCAGGATTCAGAGTCGAAGTTGGAAGTGACAACCAGCCAGTGGTTTGCGGTTTTCCGAATCCCAATGCTTTTGGTTCAACCTTCCTAAAGATAGATGGAAGTGGGAATATTGTCTGGTTTAACCCTGATGCTGATAGTTCGTTTAGTTTAATGCTTCACGCAAAACTAATTATTGATCAGGAAGACAACATCTATCTTGCTGCAGGAACTCTTACCGAAATGGCCGTATGCAAGGTAAACAATGATGGCAGTTCTGGATGGACAGTAACAATGCCGGGTGGTTACGCTAATGATATCGTACTTGGAAATGATAATAATATATATGTGGTTGGTGGAAATACTGCGAAAATAAATCAGAGCGGAGTTACAACTTTGAGTGATGATAAGCTAACTCCAAATGGATTTATACTTGAACAGAATTATCCCAACCCATTCAACCCTTCAACAAATATAAGATTTAGAATTCCAACTGAGGAATTTGTTAATCTCAAAGTTTTCAATGTGCTGGGAATGGAAATAACAACATTAGTAAATGAAGTCCTTCCTGCAGGTTCTTACCATATCAAATTCAATGCAGAACAGATTAGCAGCGGGATTTATTTCTACACTTTGAGTACTGATAATTTTAAGAGCACAAGAAAAATGATTCTCACAAAGTGACTAAAATGGAATAATTGCTCAATACCCTCTCAACTTTCCTTGCTGAGAGGGTTTTTTATTGATTATTCATATTTCAATAATTAAATCCTAATACTAGTATTTACATCTTATGTGTCGTTCTTAATTCTAAAAATTTGATTTCCCAATGTTGATAATTGCTCTGAGTGAATTATTCATTTTTATCTCGATTTTTACCAGATGATTAGAAAAATTGGGACAGTAGAATCCAAAATTAAAGGCATACATATAGAAGTATGCAGAAATGCTCCGAACTTGAGGAATTACTCATACAAAGAAATAATGTCACGAATGTTTAATAATTGACACTAATTGATAAAGATTAATCCATAGAAAGGAATTTGTTATGCTGAATAATTACAATAACTCTAAAATTCTTATGATAATAAAAATGACTTTAAAACGACTTCAATCAACACTTTTTTTCTTACCGGTATTTTTCACAGTTTCAATCTCAGCTCAATGGGACAGACAAAGCCCTTACCCCACTCATCTTGATGTTAGAGGAGTTGGCGCTCCCACATCCCAGAGAGTTTTTATAGCAACCGACGATGATTTTTTTGATAATGGTGGTGCGTTGTTTGAATCCAATGATGGTGGATTAACCTGGACACAATTGAATATACCAATCAGTTTATCTGATGGTTTTAATGGACTATATTTTCTGGATAGTCAGAATGGTTGGGCTTTTGGTAATGACAATTACCGTACTACTGATGGAGGAACAACCTGGACACAACTTCCATTTCTCGGTTCAACTTATTTTATGAAATTTTATACATCGACATTCGGAGTTGCAACAGGTAATTTCAGTATCCAGATCAGCAGAGATGGCGGAGTTTCGTGGGAAGTATCTCCAAATAATTTATTTCAGTTTGATTTTATTAATGAAAGCATCGCCTTAGGTGTTTCTGAAACGGGAGTTTACAGAACAACAGACGGTGGAAATACTTTTATTTTAGTACAAGCCGGTGTTGCAGAAGCTGTAACTTTTCTTTCCGTTTCCAATGCTGTGGCAATCGTTGACGGAAATTTTCTACGATCGACTGACGGCGGGGTAAGTTGGAATATCGGGGTATCAGCAAGTGAGAAGTCCGATCTGCTTTCTATAACAGCTGACGTTGTGCTTGCTTATGGAAGGACCGGTATCTATCCCAATTACGACGACCGTGTTTTTAGATCTTCCGATGCCGGGCAAACCTGGACAGATCTCGGCGAAGTTATACCAGAAGGAATTTTTGCACTGACAGTGAATGATTTACAATTTGTTGTTTCATCAGATTTTAACGGAAATATGTTTCGCTCCACTGACCTTGGATCCTCATGGTCACAGACTTTTATTTCACGTGGTCAAATCCCAACATTTTTTAGTTCCTCTTCACCTTATTTTTCTGATTCTCAAACAGGCTATTTCGGATACGGTAATGGTTTCGTCATTAAAACTACAGATGCCGGTGCATCCTGGATTCAAATATCAAGTGGTACAGGTGAATCACTCCATGATGTCGCACGTTTCAGCAATGGAAATTTACTGGCTGTTGGAGATAATGGAACACTTCTCACAAGTGATGGACTTTCCCAGTGGATTATTCATGAGAGATTTTCACAGAATCATCTGAAAGCTGTTCAGGTAATTGATAACAATAATGCAGTGCTTGTTGATGAAACAGGACAAGTTTATAAAAGTACTGATGGAGGAATAAGTTGGTCAGCAACTGCCGGAAAACCTTCAAGTATGTCTTCGGCAGAAGATATTCGCTTTACAACATTAATGGATGGATGGGTTATCGGTCATAGTTTTAACAACGGAGCTCTTTATCATACAACGGATGGCGGAAATAACTGGATACCGGTCACTGAATTTTTAGGTACGTACCATGCTGTTGATGCAGAAGGCTCATATATCTGGGCAGCAAATGTTGGTGAAGTATTTTACAGAAGTACTGATAATGGTGCAACCTGGATTCAGGGAGAACTTCCGTGGTCACCTGTTAATATTGGGGATATGGATTTTTATAATGAAAGTATTGGTTATGCGGTTGGATGGTGGGGTCAGGCATTTCGCAGCAATGATGGTGGAATAACATGGGAAATTTTACCCACACCATCCACCAACGATAACTTCACTGATATTCATTTGCTCGGTGCAAATGAACTTTGGGTAAGCACCAACAATAATGTAGCTTATTATTCTGCAACCGGTGGTCAAAGCTGGTCAGTAATGAATATCGGTTCAGATGGTTTTGGTAGTTTTAGTTCAATTGTGGGTGTACAAGGTGGAGATGCCTGGACTGTTGGAGAGCAGGGATATATTGAGCATTTTACAGGTCCGCCGCCGCCGCCTGTTAATCAACCTCCGGCAGCATCATTTGAATTTGTTGCAACTGGACTTACAGTTGACTTCACCGATACGAGCGTTGATCCCGATGGTTTTATCGTAAGCTGGCAATGGAATTTTGGCGATGGAAACTTTTCGACTCAGCAGCACCCGACTCATACTTATGATACTGCTAACACATACATCGTTACTTTAACAGTAACTGATGATGATGGCGATACTGGTACTGCAGGCAGATTAGTTGTTGTTCAACCCGGACCTGGTGGGACCTATGGAGATTTTACTGAAGTAACTCCATTAGATTCTCTCTTTGTCACTCCGCAAGATGAAGATTTTTGGGTTATAACCACAGCACCTGCCGATTTTGATTTGGATGGCGATCTTGATATTGCGGTACTGGGTTATTATGTAGTTTATAACCTAAGCGTCGAAGACAAACTTGTACTTCTTCGCAACGAAGGATCAGTCGATTCAGTGAAATGGGATTTTTCTTACATCGATTTACCTATTGGCTCTTTGACTTCAGGTTCTTCAGATTTAGCCTGGGGAGATGTTGATGGTGATACCGATATGGATTTAGCAGTAGGTACAGATGGTGCTATGGTGCTGTATAGGAATGATTCAGGGAATTTAATTCTTACCGATACTGAACTTCCTGCTTACTGGGAGGAAAATAGTCAAGCTGAATTTGATCTCCGTTCAATTACTTGGGCGGACTATGACAACGATGGTGATCAGGATTTATTTATTCCGTCAGTTTTTGATGATACTACTTTCAGTTACCGAACAGCTTTATTGCGAAACGATGGTCCTAATACGAGCGGAGGTTGGATTTTTACTGAAGCTGATTCGATGTTTGCTGCTACAAGTCACGCACAAAGTTCCTGGGCTGATTTTGATGGTGATCAGGATCTTGACTTACTTTTAATAAACGTTGCTCCACTTTATGATAATGGATTCATTCATCGGTATCGAAATGATGGCAATGGTTTATTCACAAAAGAAAATATTCTTGAAAATTTAAGTGTCGAGCGAGGAGAAGCTCAATGGGGAGATTACGATGGAGACGGAGACCTTGATGTTCTCGTTGTCGGTAACCTCAAGGAAATCGATAGTACTTATACTCCAATGGCTCTAAGAATTTATAAAAACGAGAATGAATCCTTTGTCCCCTTCGATGTAATTAGTTGTATTCCTTGCGAAGGTTGGTTTGATCTTACTGCTGCTACCTGGGCTGATTACGATTCGGATGGCGATATGGATATCCTATTAGCAGGAACTCATAATCCCGGCACAGGAAATATTGAAGGTCGTGCAAGAATATATAAGAACAATAATGGAGTCTTCACTGAATCAGGAAATGAATTACCGGCGCCGAGAGCAGCTGGTGATCGTGGTGGAACCTTTTCATGGTTCGATTTAGATGGTGATGGCGATCTCGATTATTTTATTGCCGGACAATATTTCGTACCTGGTGGAAATGGTCTGGTTGAAGCACAAATGCATGTTTACCGTAACGATGTTCTTGCATTAAACGAAGCTCCTTCTCTACCAATTGGATTAGATGCAGTTGTTCAGCCTGACAATTCCGTAACTCTTTCATGGCTGCCTTCAACTGATGATCATACACCTGGTCCAGCAATTACTTACGATCTTGTTATTGTAAGAAACGGAACTCACGTTCCAGTTGGTGATTTACAAAAAGTCGAACAGGATTTTATCACACGACTACCAGAACCCGGAAATATCAGCGCAGTTGTAGAATGGTCTTTAACAGGATTACCAGATGGAGAATATCAATGGCAGCTCCGTGCAGTTGACGCAGCTTATGTTGGCAGTCAGATAGCAGTCGGAGAATTTAGTATTGGTGTGGTTTCAGTTGATGGAGATAATGAACATCCGTTTAACTTTAGTCTTGATCAGAACTACCCGAATCCATTCAATCCGGCAACGACAATTAAATATTCAATTCCCAGTTCGGGTCAGGTTACATTAAAAATTTATGATGCTTTAGGTGAACAAGTTGCTTTGCTCATAAATGAGTATCGCCAGGCAGGAAATTATATTCTAACATTTGACGGAAGGAATTTATCAAGCGGCGTGTATTTTTATCAGTTAACATCAGGTAACTTAATTGACACGAAAAAAATGATCCTCCTTCGTTAACACTTCGGCGGACAAGTTTTGATGAAGTAGTCCAATAAATGATGCCCTCCTCAAAACCCTCTCAAATTTAGCTTGAGAGGGTTTTCTTTTTCCCTAAAAATGCTACCTCGTAATGTCACAAAAATCAAAGACATAACACT
>CAZLJI010000129.1:0-6769 GCA_964559565.1 uncultured Ignavibacteriaceae bacterium
AGCGGCACTGAAAATGGAATTTCTATAGGTATCGCCACTAGAGATATTTCAATCCGAAGTAATACATTCATGAGTTTACTTAATGGAGTTATCACTCATTATAATTTAAATTCATCTGGAAATTTAATAATTGAAGATAATCAGTTTCTCTCCGGATGGCGCTCCTTCTCCGGCGCTGGCGATCCAGTTGGTTCTGCAATACAGGCCAATTATCAAAACTTATTTATTAGAAGAAATATTATAGATTTTGCTGGAAGCTCAACGAGTGGTTATCAAGGTATTTCGGTAAGCATTCAAAATGGTATGATGCAAGTAGTAATTGAACAAAATCTAATTATTGGTCAAGTACACACTTCATTAAAAGTACAAAGTTCCGGAGGTGGGCAGGCAGATTCAATTTTAGTGGCAAATAATATGATTAGTGTTACTTCTCATCCTCTGATAACAAATGCGGGTGGATTTGGAATGTATATAACTGCAAACAATTCGTAGATTGTTTTTAATACATTGGCCATATACGGAGGTAGTCTAACTGGATTTGATATTTACGGTGATGACTGCAAAGTTTTTAATAATATTTTCATGATTAAACCTTCATATGGTTTTTGCGTAGGTTATGGTCAAGGACAAGCTAGTCAATCAATCAATTTACAATCTGATTATAACGTAATTTTCACTGAATTATCTGGCAGTGGATCTCTTGTTCCGATAATTAGTGACGGTGTGTGGTATTACTCATTGACAGAGTATCAAAATGCGACCGGGCTCGATACGAATTCTGTCTCCAAAGACATAGAGTTTGTTGCGTCCGATGATTTACATCTAACAGAATGTCAGTCGCAGGATCCTGAATTAAGAGGAATCCCGATACAAGGTGTTACATTGGATTTTGATGGAGAAATCCGAAATCAAACTTCTCCAATGATGGGTGCTGATGAAAATAATGCTCGCAGTAATGATATGTTTGGCGAACCGTTTATAGCTGAATTACCAGGAACAGCATTTTCTATCGGCGCTGCAAAATTTGATAATCTTTTGGCAGATGGATTGGCGATTCCCGATTATGATAATAAGCAGGTTCTTTTATTCCATTATAATGGTGACAAAACATTCTCGCAGTCCGGCACACTTCAAACTCCCTATTCGCCAACCGAAGTAAAATTCTTCGATCTTGATAATGATGCTCATCAGGATTTGATAGTTGGTTTTTATGCAAACTATTTACAAATCTTCTGGGGTGATGGAGCTGGCGGCTTTCCATCCAATACTTTACTTAATACTCCGGGTCATGTTAAGTCAATCGAAATTGGTAATGATAATTTTTTCCAGGAACCGCAAGTGTTTTTGACAATTGATGATGGAGGATTCCCACCTAATATAAGTTTTATGGCTTATGTAGCTGATGATAATGGAAGGGAAAATGTGGAAGTTGTTTTAATTAAAAAACCGGGGACTAATGTTCCTGATACTATTTATGCAGTAATGGACGATATGGCAATTGGGAATATTGATGCTGAGCCCAATGATGAAATAGTTGCTCTCACTATAGGTATTCCTTCGCCAGTTTATATTTTTAATGATACTACTGTCTCGGGGAATCATTTTCCTTATTCAACAAATTATCGTTATGTATTTGGAAATACTTCTAGTTTAACATCATCATCAAGCATCAGCATTGCCGATTTTGATGGTGACGGCGACAATGATATTCTAACAACCGGTTTTAGTTCGGATGAAATAATACTTCTTAGAAATTTAGGCAACTTCAGTTTTGCTGATGAAGAAATAATCACCAGACAAACAGAAGGTTTTGTAGTCATGGATTATGAAAATGACGGAGACAAGGATATTGTTACTATGAACAGAAGGCTTGAGACAAATGGTATTTCAGTTTTTTTGAATGATGGTCTCGGCAATTTTACTACACGTGAAAACTGTTACTTCCCATACGCTGATGGAGTTCCATGGTCAATTATAGCCTCTGATTTTGATCTGGATGGCAGAACTGATATTGCAATTACTTCGACGAGTGATTCACTTTATGTTTTATACAATTTGGGCGGTGGAACAGTTGGTATTAAGGATCTGGATAATGAAGAAATTCCAGTTGCATTTTCTCTAGCACAAAATTTTCCAAATCCATTTAACCCAACTACAACAATTCAATTTTCTCTACCGCAAGCTGGAAACATAAGTCTTAAAATTTTCAACCTGCTTGGCGAAGAAGTAAAAACTTTGGTTAATGATTTCAAGCAATCAGGGAAACACTCTGTTCAATTTAATGCAAACAACCTTGCAAGCGGAATTTATTTCTACAGAATACAAGCAGGAAACTTTGTTGAAACTAAGAAGATGATACTTATAAAATAAGTTACATACTTTCTCCCAAATAAGAGAAGGAAAACAAATGTCCGATTCGGATAAGTTTTCCTTCTCCACGATCTCCTTCAATGGTTCACCAACCCGAGCTCTTTAAAACCACGCAAGTGCGTGATTGATAACCCATACCTTTCAATATAAATTATCATCAGGAAAGACCTTGATAAATGAATACAGGTGAATTGGAAAACACTCTGTGCAATTCACTGCTTCTCAACTTGCATGTGGAATATATTTATATCGTTTGCAGGACGGATCATTCGTAGAAAAAAATGATTTTGATAAAATAGAAAAATCAAAAATAGAAGCACTTAATAAAAATGTTCTCTTAAACATTATTAGATAGGAGATAGTTATGAAAAATATATTTCACATTTTGTTTTTCCTTTCGTTGTTTTTAATAACGGCGTTCTCTCAGGATAGAATTCACAGAGGAGTAATGTCCGAGGAACTTACTGCAAAAAGAATTTTGGATCTGTTCCAATCAAATGCAGGTGATTTACAAAGATTACATGATAGAGAACCCTTTCTCTTGAAATCTAAAAGCAGCAATTGGCAGACCGCCTCAAAAAATCTACAAAGAGAGTTTTATGAAGAAGAAGGATTTGACACAAGGGATACAAGGACAATCATTAACAAAACACTTCTTCGTAATGGTTTTCTATTAGTAGAAGTAATATGGGAAGAATGGGATGGTTCTGCCTGGGTGAATAGTTATAAGTATTCATACAATTATGATGTAAACAATAACAATAACCTGGCTGAATATCTCCTTCAAAGCTGGGAAGTTTCTGCTTGGGTGAATCTTAGTAGACGCTCATACACATATGATGGAAACAATAACCTGACTGTGGAGATCGGGCAGAGTTGGAATGGTTCTGCCTGGGTAAATGTATTAAAGCAGTCTCATGCATATGATGGAAACAATAACGAGATTGAATATATCCGCCAAAATTGGGATGTTTCCGCTTGGGTGAATGATAGAAGGTGGTCATATACATATGATGGAAACAATAACCAGACCGAGGAAATCTATCAAAATTGGAGTGGTTCTGCCTGGGTGAATAGTTATAGGTTTTCATACACATATGATGGAAACAATAACCGGACTGAATTCCTAGAGCAAAACTGGGATGGTTCTGTCTGGGTGAATTGGGAAAAGTACACATATACATATGATGGAAACAATAACCTGATTGAGACGCTTATGCAGGGCTGGGTTGCTTCTGCTTGGGTGGATTATTCAAAGTATTTATACACATATGATGTAAACAATAACAAGATTGTATATCTCCTTCAAAACTGGAATGGTTCCGCTTGGGTAGATTATTCAAAGAATTCATACACTTATAATGGAAACAATTACCTGACTGAGGAGATATATCAGACCTGGGATGGTTCTGTCTGGGTGAATGTTAGTAGGCTTGCATACACATATGATGCAAGCAATAACGAGATTGAATATCTCCGCCAAAATGGGGATGGTTCCGGTTGGGTGAATTTTTCTAAGTGGTCATACACATACGATGGAAACAATAACCTGATTGAAGAGCTCTATCAAACCTGGGAAAGTTCTGCCTGGGAGAATGATAAAAAGTACACATATACATATGATGGAAACTACGAGTGGCCGTACACATATAATGGAATCAATAACCTGACTGAGTATCTCTATCAAACCTGGAATGGTTCTGCCTGGGTGAACGTGGATAAATATATGTATTCATATATACCAACTGGAATTGAGCACTTTGAGGGCGAAGTTAGCATTTATAGTTTATCAAATAACTACCCTAACCCATTTAATCCTGTCACAACAATTCAATATTCAATTCCGCAGAGAAGCAGTGTAACGCTAAGGGTTTATGATATGCTTGGAAATGAAATAGCATTACTTGTAAATGAAGAAAAAGACAGGGGTGTTTACTCACTTAACTTTGATGCTTCTCATCTTGCAAGTGGAATGTATTTGTATAGGATTAAGGCAGGCAACTATGTTGAAACGAAGAAGATGATTCTGCTTCGTTAGTCCACTGTTGTGGTAGTGCGTACAAAAGGTTCTTCTACTAAAAAAGTTGCTCAGGGCTCCTTAACCGGAGCCTTTTTAATTCTGAACACTTGCTTCTTTCCTGTTTTCCATTTATTCTTGTTATAAATAATATAGCTTCATCTTACAGTTAAAGAAAAATTTATGAGCGCCTCAAAACCAATCACCGTACTGGCAGTTTCTTCTTATGAAAAAGGCCACGACTTTATGCGCGAGTGTAAAGAGCAGGGATGTCGTGTTCTCCTGCTTACATCAAAGAGTCTTGAAAACGCCCCCTGGCCCAAGGAAGCAATCGATGAAACTTTCTATATGCAGGATAAAAACAAAGAATGGAATATGCGTGATGTTATTTATGGTGTAAGCTTTCTTGCGAGAAAAGAAAAAATAGACAGGATTGTTGCTCTTGATGATTTTGATGTTGAGAAAGCTGCCGCTTTGAGAGAACATCTTCGTGTCCCCGGAATGGGGGATACAACTTCACGTTACTTTCGTGATAAGCTTGCAATGAGGATGAGAGCACTGGAAATGGAAATTCCTGTCCCAGAATTTATTCACGTTCTCAATCATAATGATATAAATGAATTTGCCGAAAAGGTTCCTTTCCCCTATATGATTAAACCCAGAATGCTTGCGGGTGCTCATGGATTGAAAAAAGTTCATAGTAAAGAAGAAATGTGGAACAGAATAAACAATCTTGGCGATGAGCAGTCATTCTTTTTGATGGAAAGATTTATTCCAGGGAATATCTATCACGTTGATTCAATTATTTATGAGCACGAAGTACGGTTTGCAATTGCTAGCCAGTACGGAAGACCACCCTTTGAAGTTGCTCACGAAGGAAGAGTGTTCACAAGCAGAACGATTGAAAGAGGAAGCAAGAAAGAACAGCAGCTTCTCGAAATGAATGAAAAATTAATGAAAGCATTGGGATTGCTAAGAGGCGTTTCTCACACGGAGTTTATTGAGTCAGACAAGGATGGCAAATTTTATTTTCTTGAAACCTCGGCACGTGTCGGCGGAGCTAATCTTTCAGAGCTTGTGCTCGCTGCTTCCGGAATTAATCTGTGGCGCGAATGGGCGAAGATAGAAATTCTGAGAGGAGAGGGGGAATACCAGTATCCCGAAGTGCAGGATTATTATGCTGGAATTATAACCTCACTTTCAAAACAGGAATGGCCGAATCTTTCCTCATACAATGATCCTGAAATAGTATGGCGATTGAACAAACCATATCATGCTGGTTTTGTAATTCGCTCAAAACATTACAAGGTTGTAGAGGAAATGCTGGAAAACTACACGGAAAGATTTTATAAAGATTTCTTCACCACTGCACCAATGAAAGAAAGACCGAGCGACTAATAAAGCCCATTTACTGAATTGTAAAATAAATGTAAAACCTCTTCCGGTTTAAATAATAAGCTTTTATTTAAGCGGTTACATCTCTATAATAGCTCCATACTTCAGACTATATTACATTTCGCTGGTCAGTTGTCCCTGTTTTTTTACAAAATGAAAGAATATTTAAAATGAATTTAAAGTTAAAAGAAAAGGCAGATGTTAAAAGCCTTATCTACATAGTTATTACCACAGCGTTGTTTATAGCTCAATGGATGTGGCTAGGCGTTAATCCGTTTATTTACACCTGGTTTTTATTTATGTCAGTTGCCGTAGCTGTAATGACTCACAATCACAATCACCTTCCGATGTGGCGATCGAAAGTAATGAACGTATTAACCGATTGGTGGCTGACTGTGTTTTATGGTTTCCCAATATTTGCCTGGATACCAACACATAATAAAAATCACCACAAGTTTAACAACCGCGAAGGAGACGATTCCATAACATACAGAGTAAGTGAAAAAAATAATTTTTTGACTCTTGTTTCTTATCCAACGATTAGCGGTTATTATCAGCAAAAGGCAATCGCTAGTTATCTGAAGGATATGAAAGCAAACAACAAAGAAAAGTTCTGGGTAAGTATATCGCAATACTTCGTGCTTGTCATTTGGATCGCCGCAGCTTTGATAATTGATTGGGAGAAAGCATTACTTTTTGTAATTATCCCGCAGCAAGTATCTCTCTTTAGTGTTTTAATCTTCAATTACGTTCAACACGTTCACGCAAATGAAGAGTCGGAGTGGAATCATTCGAGAAATTTTACCGGGTTTTTAAATTTTCTACTTTTCAACAATGGCTATCACACAATTCATCATCATAAAGCTGGACTTCACTGGAATAAAGTTCCCGAAGCTCACAAAGAAATTGAGAAAAATATAGATCCCATTCTTCTTGAAAGAAGTTTCTGGTGGTATATATTCAGGAGCTATTTTTTATCTCTCATCA
>CAZLJI010000130.1:0-6698 GCA_964559565.1 uncultured Ignavibacteriaceae bacterium
ATAATAAGTAATACAAATGGTTTGTTTAACTTATTGTGGATTAAATGATATAAACCAATAATTGTAGTAAGTAACATGTTATTATTTTCACAATTATTAATCCTTATATACAAGAAAGGTCAGTCCAAAAATTTTTAATAAGTTTTAAGTATTATTTTTAAGCAAAAAAAGCAATCCCAGATTGAGTTTTAAGCTTGACAAGCGAACAGGATGTTGATAATATAGTATCGTTGGAGACTAGTTTTGCTTAAAAAAGCAATCTGCGCAGCCTCCGGTCCCCTACTCTCCGGCTTATTTCAGCCACATCTTTTCTTATTGTGCTTATAGAATACCATAGTTTTTATAAAATGTCAAGCTTCTTACCAGCTTTTTTGTGAAAAATAAATTTCTACCTTGTTGAAGGTACAAAAATGTAAGTGGTTGATTATCAACAGTCCATTTTTTAAGCATTTTATTTTCACCACGCTCCAAGTTTGCTTACAACTAAATTTGCTAAGTAGTAAACTATTAAAAAGAATACAAAATTGGCCTGACGGCCAAGCATTGACAAAAATAACCAAATTAAAATAACCCCTTTAACCCCTTGCTTGTTGTACTTAAGCAGTACCAATTCTTTAAGCAAATAAGCAACATCAAGCAATAATAAGCTTATCAAGTACAACAAGCAGGGAGGTTAGGAGGGATTATTTGTTAATAATAACTTCAAAGGTCATTGACTTCTTTTCGGTTTTTCTATAATATGTTTCCACAATGAATAAGTTTGAAATGCTTCAAAAATTACATGTTAGTAAAGAACTCAAACAGCGGGTGGAGAATACCGTTCTTCATTATCTAGATATAGCTCAAAAGAAGTTTGGAGCTGATAAGTGTCAGAAGATACCTGAAATAAGGTTTGATACAAAAGGAAGATCGGCTGGTTTGGCATTCTGGAATTATGGTAAACCGTGGGTAAATTTTAATCCAGTTCTGTTAAATGAAAATACAGAATCAATGCTTAAACAAACCGTTCCTCATGAAGTAGCTCATGTTGTAGTTGCTGAGGTTTATAGGTCAGAAGAACCTGATCCTTGGAACTTTAAACGGATTGCTCCGCATGGGCATGAATGGCAACATGTTATGAGAGTGTTTGGGTTAGATCCAAGGCGGTGTCATAACATGGATGTTTCTACAATTAGGATAATAAGGAATGGTGGCATAGAATTTCATTATAATTGTGGTTGTACAACTCATAAGCTAACTAAGATTAAGCATAACCGTTTACAAAATGGAGCGGTTTATACGTGTCGTAAATGTAAGCAACCATTAAAATTTGACAAGATACTAAGTTTCTGATAAAGTGATATTATATGAATGACAAAAATAAATTTGCTGTGTTGGTAAGTAATACTGACATGTCGGAGTTATGTCAAAGACTTGCTTTTTCATTTGGATATGAATGGCCAGCAGAAACAAGACAAAACGTTGCTTTTACATTGGCTAAGTATCTTGTATTTTATCCGGGTAGAAAAGAAATTACTTGGACTAATAATCAACAAGATATTACACTGCCATTTAAATTGATTACTTCTATCAACGAATTGTTAAAGTTATTGAAAGATCCACCGAAGGAAAGCATTGTAATTGAACTTTTTAAAAATGGCACTGTAAAAGTCGATAATTATTGTCTTTCATCTAATACATTTGATGAAATTGTCAATAAGCGAATTGAATTGCTTGGCCGGGAAAGTAAACAAAGATTGCCAATTGCAAAATTCAGTTATACCAGCAAATCAAGTGGCAGAAAGGATCGCATGCTGGCCGTTATGGAATGGACGGCTGAGTCCCTCGGTGGTTTGGATATGCTTGATTACAATAAATTCAAGAGATTTCTTTTCAAAAACGTACAGGGTGGTATATATTTTGATGGTTTTACAGATTAAAGCTAAGTTGTTCATTGTAAGAAGCGGTAGCTGAAAGGTTACCGCTTTTTTTATTTTATAACGATAAAGTAATTTACGCAGGCTTTGGTCCCCCACTCTCTGGCTTATTTCAGCCTCATCGTTAATTATACTACAGGAAAGATTATAAAAAGTCAACTACGAAGTAAGATTGGTTTATGAAGTTGAAATGGTTGGCTCTGATGGGATTTACACCCACATCTTTCCTTCCTCATGGAAGTGCCTCTGTATTGGGCTACAGAGCCTATAAAGTGGAGCGGTCTCCAGGTAATGCTCACTGGACCTCTTGACTGGTAGCCAAGCATCATTCTCTTTAGACCAAGACCGCCAAATTAGCATTTCGTTTCTTTATATTTCAAAAGCCAATGAAACTTGAATGCCGAATAAAGATTAGCCTATTTATTCATCTATTATATACATTATGCCGTTCTGTCCACTGGACAAGGCATATCCGGCACGCCTCACTCTATCCACTGTATTTGCAACTACTGTTTCAAGAGCGTAACCTCATTGGTTAATTACTCCGCTGAGGAAATTAGCCGGCTTTGACAGGAATTGAACCTGCACTGTCTCTCCCTCATCAGGAAATGCCTCTTCCGATTGGGCTACAAGGCCGGTTAAAAGTTAAGAAAAAGAATGGATTTGAACCATTATTTCCGACCGTCACGGTATAAGCGTCCTTCCATTAGACGACTTTTTCTAAATTAGCAAGATGCCCGTTTACTGTTGTCTCATTCCTTTTATTTACTTGGAGAATACCAAGCTTTTTTTATAAGAGTCTGTCTCTTAACCTGTTTAATTTGTTGATCTGTTATGAAAACATTTAATACAGGATTTTGGTGACCTAATGGTCTTTTTCGTTTAATATAAGTTTTTGCTGTTATGGCATCTTAAATTGATTTAGGATGGCTGATTAAAAAAATGATTTAGTAATAGATATCTTATTTTTATAAAACCATCCTAAAAATGGTAGCAGACCACGATTCGAACGTGACCAAGTGGTTATGAGCCGCTTATGCTTCCGTTACACTAATCTGCAAACTGATCTAGCCGAGTGCAATTATCACTCTCTCCTGTAAACAGGTGTTTTAGTTAAACTAAGCTAGAAATGGTAGCAGGGGGGGGACTCGAACCCCCGAGGCACAAGGCACTACGTTATGAGCGTAGCCAGATACCATCTTCTGACACCCTGCAATTGTTAAATATAATATCTATAGTTCTATCCTCTTATAGAGGCGATTTCCAGTTCACGGCCTGCCGTGGAGCCGACTTGAACACCGCTCTCGTTTCCGAGTTTGAAGGTTGCCTAGCAACGCTCTTGGTTGGCTAATCGGATATTATATTAAATTCTCAAAGAACATTAATAGCGGTGGTTTCAACATTAACCTAGTTGTAATTCCCTATTTCTCGGAATACCACTATTTAAAATCGAGAGGGATACTTTCAACCGTCTTCTAGTTCATTTGGTTATTTTGGGGTGATCAACATTCCAAAATCCCATCCCCATCGGGCTTACTCATTTAGGCAATTGGCCAATCCCTCATGACCATTTTAATATTTCAACGTTCCTGTAATCTTGATTTAACACTTCCTATTTGATGACCTCTGTTGTCATCGTGATATAACTATAAAGGATTTACGGAAAAATGTCAACTTCGTTTACTCTTTTTTTTCGGTTTTTTATCAGGATATTTTTCATCAAATGCTTTTATTAAGGATGGGCAACCAACATTTTCTAAAATCATCTTGCTATTTACGAACCATTCATGTTCTTTTCCATCAGCATAAGTAGCAGGATCTTGGTTGTCCGTTACACACAAAAGCATGCCTATTCCACAGCCTTCTTTTAATTCTTCAGTAAGTAAATCAACAAGAGCAGCACGAAGTTCATCATCTTTTCGTTCTTCTTCAGTTATAGTAAGCGGATCGTGCTTATAATAAGGGATATTTTTTCGCTTACCAAAGTGACGTTCAACGGCTTGAGTACAAGCTTCAAGTTGTATTTCGTTTTGGGTAAGATGTTCAATATTATTCAGATTGACTTCAGCAATCCAATTAGCACCAGCAACAAGATAAGTTTTTTCCATATCTTGTTATCTTACAGAAGACGTTATTCAATAACAACTTATTATAGAAGTGGTGGGCCCTACAGGACTTGAACTTGTAACCAAAGCACACACAAATGCTTTATTCTAACCAATTGAGCTAAGGGCCCAAAAATGGTAGGAGAGCCGGGACTTGAACCCGGAACAAACAGCTTAGAAGGCTGTTGCTCTATCCAATTGAGCTACTCTCCCAAAGGGCCGTCTGGTGGACCAACCTTTTTCAAATGTATCCCGTGACATTATTTGGGACATTTATAAATATAACAAAAAGGAGGAGTGAAGTCAAATCGTAAATTTATCTTGAAGAGGATGCCATTTAATTTCGTGCCGAATGTAAGACAAACCTGGATTATTTATATCCTTTTCAGCTATAAACATTTTACCAGACCACTTAATTAATACATAACCTTTACCAGGGGGAACTTCATCTAAAGCATCTTTGACAGCATGTTTAAATTCAATTGGTTGGTCTACATCAACGTCCCGAAGAGAAAAGATATAACGATTAACACCGGATTTAGCATTGTGAAGACCGTTGAAACGGTAAACGAGGATTTGACCTTTAATCATGGATTATTAGGATTAGCATCAACACAAAGTACACCAACACTTGTTACATTAACCGATTCTCCATCACAGATACAATTACATTCACCGGTGAAGAGATCTTGATCAGAGAAAAGTTCTTCAAGAGCCGAATTACCGTTTGCGTATTCGGTTTCCTCGGTTTCCACTTTTAAAGTTATCAAATATTCTCGTTTCATTGTGAAGATATATTACAGGTTTGTTTAAAGAATGTCAATTAAATAACCGAAATCCTTCCGTAAGATCACCATCTACTAAGCAACTTAAATTGTTTAACCGAGTTTGAACTCTATTACAAGCCCTTTCTTCTATACATCCTGAAGCAAAAACAATTCGTTGATAACACTTGGTTAAACCACCTTGACGGTGAATTCTACCTAAAGCTTGAAGCATATCCACGGCTGAAAAACTGGGTGAAAGAAGGGCAGCCCGAGGATATTTACCAATAAGATCATGAAGTGACAAAGCAACACCACCAGCTTTAAGGTTACATATGAGAATTCGTTTTTTGTCAACGTTAAAGTCATCAATATCTTTCCAACGTTGTTTGAAGGATTGATCACCATAGATAAAACCAATTTTGTCTTTGAACTTATCTTGATTCAAAAGGCGGTCGGCTAAGGCTGTAATCGATTCCGTAAAATTTAAAAAAACCACTACAGATTTGCCTTCATCATACAAATCTTCAATCATTTCTTGAAATAGTGGGATTTTAAGCATTTCAGCTTTACGACGAGCTTTCATGATTTCAGCAAAAACATGTGCTGAATAATTTTCGGTTTGTTCCTCTAATTTAGCAATTTCATCTTCCATCTCATCATATACAGCTTGGATTTTGGGAGAATTGGAACCGAGATCAAAAGCTTCAGCCACAACTTGGTTTTCAGGAAAAAGATTGCCCATTTCATTGCGGGTTAAACGAGAAGCAAGGTGTTGGATATCAAAAAGATTTTCATGAGCCAACGACATTTTCTTTTTGGCTTCATCATCGTCAATATTAAATGTTAAAGCTCCCCAGCGACCAACTTCTTGAGCCCCATGATTTAAACACCAATTTTTCCACTTGTAAAGATCGTGAAGATTAGCAGCAAATCCAAAGGCTCTCATTTCAATTGGATTAGTAGCTTGAGTAGCAGAGAGGGTAAGAACCTTATAACCCTGTCGTTTGAGACTGATAAGCAGACCAGCATTCAAGCTGGTGACACCTTTACATTTATGGGCTTCGTCTAAAATAACAAGGCAACCGGCTGGAAGGTTAATCTGAACAAGATGACAACGAGATTCATCTTTGGGTTTGCCGGTAACCGGATCAATTTTCGGTTCACGATACTTAACGTAGGGGGTACCCCCCCTCATCACTTTTTCATAATTGATAAGAATGGATGCTTGAACACCGAATTGACTTAGGATTTTCTTCCAGGTGGGAATAACCGATTTGGGACAAATAACCACAATGGGAGCATTGAATTGTTTGGCAATCCAAGAAGCTGTATAAGTTTTGCCAACCCCCGTTTCTGATAAGTCACATGCGATGCCATTCAGATAAATGCTGTTAAGCAATTTTATTGCGTGAGGAATTTGTGGTTCTAAAAGACCGGTGGTATCTAATAAAGTAGAGTCAATCATTCAGTAAACATTCTACAGAAAAACTAAAATGAAGTCAAAACATTTTATAATGTACATGATGGGGGGGTACTGCCCCCCATTGACAGTACCCCCCACGTAAAGGGAGAGTTTTTGGTTACGATGCTGTAACCGTAGACGCAACTACCGGAGCGGATTCTGCTGGAACAGAAACCACTTCATTCACTGGAACCTCGACCACGGGTACTGCCACCGGAGCCTTACGGGCTGCCCAAGCAGCTTCTCGTCCAGCTTTAACGGCTGACCGGATGAATTGAGCGGCTGGCTGACCAGGACTACCAGTTTTAAGCCCATCCACCTTGGTTAGAAATCCAGCGGTGACCTGAGCGGCGATATGTTTCCGGACGGTCAACATACAAACCTGGGCCCGCTTACCACGGCCACGAGGACCACGGTTCAATTCATAAAGATCATCAACGGTGAAGAT
>CAZLJI010000131.1:0-6689 GCA_964559565.1 uncultured Ignavibacteriaceae bacterium
TATTCTTGCTTAAAAGCATTTTCAAGATTTTCATAATGCATTTTAGGCTTGTATATATTATCCAGACTAGTCAAGTAATCATTCTCAAGTTTCTTACTTAGCATTTCCTGGTATTCGCCAGATACTTCAGCTTTGGCTTCTTCAAAAGTCTTCATTCTTGCCGCCTGTCTGTCATTAAGCTTGAAGATTGAATATCCGCCTGCGAACACTACCGGTTCTGTGTATGAACCAACAGTCGGAATCTTATTTGCTTCTTTGTAAACGTCGGAGTAGTCAACTGCCTGCAACTCATAGCGACCACTATCTTTTTTCTTTCCTGACTTCTCGGTGTAAAGTGCAGCAAGTGAATCAAAAGATGCGCCTCCGCTTAGCATCTTGTAGTAATTTTGTATAAGAGAATCTTTAGTTGAAAATATTTCGCTAAAGCTAATTCTGTCTGGCCAGGAATATTTTTCTTTGTTTGAGTCCCAATAATTATAGACATCAGCGCTATCAATTTTAACTTTATTCCATACTTCTTCTTCCTGAATCTTAAAAATAAAAATTCCGTCTCTGTAATCATTCATCAACTGTGCAAACTCAGGTTCGGTTTTATCAAGATTCATTGCCTCTTCTTCAAGCAGCATATCTTCAGCAAGTATGTTAATTGCATTTGTGACTTCAGTCGGATCATCCATTGGCTTTGCAGTAATTTTGGAATTACTGTTAGCAGCTTCAAGAAAAGCACCAATGGTAGTCGGTTTTTTTGCATAAGAGAATAAAACGCTGCTGGAAATCTCATCATATTTTGGATGAACCATTCCAAATCTCAAAGAATCACTTTTTTCTACGAACATATTCAGAACATCTTCATCTATGTTAAAATCATATTTCATCTTAAGAGAATCGATTAATACTTCCCTCTCGTGTTGATACCTTTGCTTACTGAACATTGTTTTCAGGTTTTCGTATTCAGTCTCATAAGGCTGCGTATCTATTTTATCTGTAAGCTTGATTATGTGATAGCCAAAATTAGTCTGCACAAGACCCGATACTTCTCCAACTTCCATCTTAAAAGCTACTTCGTCAAATTCTTTAACCATCATTCTTCTTTCAAAAAGTCCAAGGTCACCGCCTTTCTCTTTCGAGCCTGGATCGTCAGAATATTTTTGCACGAGCGCTTCAAAAGACGCTCCTGCATTAAGCTCAGCAAGCACTGATTCTGCTTCTAATTTAGCAGCTGCTGTATCAATATTACCTTCCGCATTATGATACCCAATCAGGATGTGGCTTGCCTGTATTTTTGGAAATCGATGCTGTCTTTCTGTTACCTTTATTAAATGATAGCCAAATCTCGTTTTTACGACATCCGGATAAACCTCACCGGCTTTAAGAGTATACATAGGATCCTCGAATTCGTAGGGAAGTAATCCTGCAGTTATGTAATAGATGTCTCCGCCATTGATACCAGAAAATTTATCATCAGAATGTTTGATAGCCATATTTTCAAATATGTGACCATTCTTAATGCTGTCTAATATCGCCTGTGCTTTATTCCTCGCTCCTTCATCACCTAAAGTATCAGGTCTAATCATAATGTGACTAACTCTGAATTCTTCTTTTCTTCTTTCATATAGTTGTTTTATCCCCGGCTCATTAATTTTCTTTTCAAGTATATAAGAAACTCCGACCTGTCTTTGGTAATCTTTAAGCTCATTCATCAAATTAGAATCCTTGTCATAAGCTCTAACTTGAGCATCACGCAATTTCATTCTGAATTTAACATAAAGATCCAAAAAGTTTTTATAGTCTGCCGTCTCCTGTTTCATTGCGTTTTCCCAGCCTCCAACATTCTTTGCATAGGCATGTTCAAACTCGTCAAGAGTTATTTCGTAGCTTCCAAACTCGGCTACAACCTGAGCTTGTATAGTTACAATTACAGCAATCTGGACAAAAAGGATTAAAAGAAAAGATTGTACAAAACGATTTAATCGCATATTACATATTCTCCTGAAAATTTCTAAAAAATGAGAGAGGAATTTTAGCTATTGCGTATCTGAAAATCAAGGTAAATTCAGCCTGACCCGGCAAGATTCTTTACTGGATCAGGCATAAAAATTTATTTTAGGAGTGAAATTTTGATTGTTTGCTGGTAATTGTTTGCGATCATCCTGACAAGGTAAACTCCACTAGCCAAATTACTTCCATTTAACTCAATTTCTTTAATTCCGGGATTAACTTCTTCATCCACAATTACAGCAATTTCATTGCCCAAAATATCGTGCAGGTAAAGTTTCACATTTGATTTTACAGGAATTGCAAATCTAATTTTAGTTGTAGGATTAAAAGGATTGGGATAGTTCTGCAACAGAATAAATTCTTCAGGAACCTGGTTAGTATTATCTACACTTGTCAAGAGCGATTGAAGTGCCGAATAAGTGTTTACAATTCCCCATCCCATAAGATTGTCAGGATTAGTACTTTTTGAAGCCGTGTTTTTCATTAATTCAGCTAACTCCATTGGTGTTAAGCTAGGATCTGCTTCGAGTAAAAGTGCAGCAGCACCTGCAGCCATCGGGCAACTCCAGGATGTTCCACTGCCCCAGCTGCTATAGCATGTATTTGAACTATTGCAAGCTACATAGTTGCTAGATCCCATTGCCATTAAATCTGGTTTTATTCTGCCATCGGAGGTTGGACCCACACTACTGAAACCTGATCTGTTACCACTGCTGGTTACTGAACCTATTGCCATAACACTATCTCCATCCGCTGGTGCACCAAGAGTATTATGAGAAGCATTAAATCCAGCATTTCCAGCAGAATTAGCTACAAATATTCCAATGTAAACAGCATAATCAGCCCCATTCGTGATTCTTGCAGTATTTCCATCCATATCTTCCCATGTATAACTTGGGTAAGGTGGATCGTAATCTAAATAAGACAGTGATGTGCTAGTAACATCAACTCCTATACTATCAGCCCATTCTATGGCTGCTATCCAGTTATCTTCTTCTATTGGAGTTTCACTGTCGGTATTTTCAGTTTTTGCTAGAATAAAATCTGCACCAAAAGCAGGCCCGATTAATTGACCTTCCAGAAAGCCACCAATTAAGGATAAAGTTGACGTTCCATGAGAACCTTCGCCCATATCACTGCCGTCCTCTACATCAGCATCACCATTAACAAAATCCCACGTAGCTATCACATTCATAGAACTAAAAACCTGATGAGTTGTCCAGCGATCAAAACCGGCATCCATCATACAAATCGTTATTCCATCACCGGTATAACCAAGATCATGAACCTGGGGTACAGCAATAATATTAAGTTGAGTTAATGACTCACCATAATTAAAGGAATTCGTTCCGGTAGTTTTTGATAAATTCTGATTCGATTCTTCCGGAAGGTCGTTAATTGATTCTTCTTCATACTTATCAGTTCTGAATCTGTACACAATATCCATTTGCTTTACGAACGGTAGACGTGCAATTTCTGGAAGTTGAGATGATTTAATCCATCCACTAACTCCGTTAAACCATTTTGTTTTTTGCTTTAATTGAAAACCGAGAGATTGAATCTGGTCGATGTAATTTTGATTTACTGGCAAATCAGTCTGTGTAATTACTTTATCTTTACTTAAAACTTTTACCCGTCTCTTAAGTGATTTCTCACTTACAACTGTAGATGGTTTCTGAAAATAATTTTGTGTTTCAGTTCCTTTGTCACTAAAGAAAACCCAAACCAGCAATTCCTCAGATTGATTTGAATTTTCAATTACTTTATTTAATTGTGGGGTAAACTTTTCAACCGAAGATTGAGCAAACATTGCCCCGGTAAAAAGAATCAGAAAAAATGGTATTAATTTCATTGGATACCTTTATAATGATGAGTAAAATTTTTTACTTAACTCTTGTTCCTGCTTTAACGGAATTATCAACTATCAAAACTTGCAAACCTCCGGGTTCTTTATCAACGGCTAAAATCATACCATTGGATTCTTCACCCATCAGTTTTGCCGGTTGAAGATTAGCAACCACAACTACCTTTTTACCAACCAAATCTTCCGGATTATAATGTTCAGCAATTCCGGCAACTAATTGTCTTTCACCATCGTCGAGCATTACTTTCAACTTCATTAGTTTCTTACTCTTTGCAATTTTTTCCGCACTTAAAATTTCGGCTACCTTAAGTTTCGTTTTCATAAAATCATCGTAGGAAATTAATTCGTCCATCTTTTTTTCAACAACTGTTTCAGGATTACCAAGCTTCGATACTTGTTCTTCTATCACTTCGTCCTCGATTTTAGGAAATAATATTTCTGCATTGTTTATTTGATGTCCATCCTTCAAAAAGGATTTACCGCTCTGTTTCCACTCTACGGGTTGAGCATTCAGCATTTTGAAAAGCTTCTCAGAAGAATATGGTAATACAGGATAAAATAATTCAGCGAGCGTATGGATAGCCTGTAAGCAAATGTTTAAAGTAGTTCCACATTTTCCTTTATTAGCTTTGACGGTGACCCATGGTTCTGAATCATTAAAATATTTATTGCCATCTCGCGCAAGATTCATTATTTCGTTTACACCGTCACGGATTTTGAATTTTTCAAAAAATTCAGCAACTTTTTCCGGATAACTTGCGATCGCTATCATCATATCTTCATCAATCTTCTCAAGCTTACCGCAAGCCGGAACTTTCCCATTAAAATGTTTATGAACGAAAGTGAAAGTCCTGTTGATAAAATTACCGAAAATATCAGCAAGCTCGCTGTTATTTCTAAGTTGAAATTCTTTCCAGTAAAAATCTGTGTCACGGCTTTCAGGAAGATTTGCAGCTAGAGCATACCTTAATAAATCAGCGGGAAATATATTTAAGAATTCATCAACATCTATTCCCCAGCCGCGGCTCTTGGAAAATTTTTTTCCTTCAAAATTCAGGAACTCATTTGCGGGAACATTTTGAGGAAGACAATATTTTTCCTTGTTGCCTTCATTCCACGCCATTAGAATAGCTGGGAAAATTATTGTGTGAAAAACAACATTATCTTTCCCGATGAAAGCAATGTATTTCGTATTTACATCCTGCCAAAATTTTTTCCAGAGTTCAGGT
This sequence comes from uncultured Ignavibacteriaceae bacterium, assembly GCA_964559565.1. GTDB lineage: Bacteria > Bacteroidota > Ignavibacteria > Ignavibacteriales > Ignavibacteriaceae > IGN2. The sequence continues at coordinate 5,092 of CAZLJI010000131.1, forward strand.
TGGTTTTTAATTTGAGAATATTCCTTTGTTGAAGAGATATAACCGAGCACTGCTTCAAACCAAACGTAAATTACTTTTCCAGCTGCACTATCGACTGGAACTTTAACTCCCCAATCAAGATCACGCGTAATTGCCCGATCTTTTAATCCATCTTTAAACCATCCTCTACAATACTGAAGCACGTTATCTTTCCAGCCATATTTTTCATTCATTTCATCAACATACTTTTCAAGTGCAGGTTGGTATTTACCAAGCGGAAAGAAGTAATGAGATGTTTCTTTTAGTGTGGGTGTTCCACCGGAGACTTTGCTTTTCGGATTTATTAATTCTGATGGATCGTAAAGCGAACCACAGTTTTCACATTCATCGCTTCTTGCCTGTTCATTTCCGCACTTCGGACAAGTTCCCTCAACGTATCTGTCCGGCAAAAACATTTTTGCTTTCTCGTCATAAAACTGATTTGACTTCTTCTCAACAAACAGCCTACGATTGAAAAATTCAAGAAAAAATTCTTTTGCAGTTTCGTGGTGAATAGGAAGACTTGTTCTTGAATAGTTATCAAAGCTCATCCCAAATTTTTCGAATGCTTTCTTATTTGCTTCATGAAAGCGATCGATAATTACCTGAGGAGAAACTTTCTCTTTATCAGCAGTAATTGTTATTGGAACTCCGTGTTCATCAGAACCGCAGATATAAATGACATCGTCTCCGTTTAATCTTTTATAACGAACATAAATATCAGCAGGAAGATATGCACCACTCAGATGACCAAGATGAATTGGTCCGTTTGCGTATGGTAAAGCAGATGTGACTAAAACTTTTTCTTTACTCAAGAATTTATCTTAAACTAATGATTATCAAAATTTTAGAAGGAAATATAAAGATTTTGGAATGAAATTGAATTATACAGTCGATAAATCATCTAATTCTTCAATTAAAATCTGTAAGTTTGTACTAATATTTTTATAGAATTTATTTTTTCCTCAAATAACTATGGGATATGTAAAATATGAAAGACCATTCTAAATTAGATTTCAGTACAAAATGCGTCCACTCTGGAATTGATGAATACGAATACGGTTCAGTTGTTCCTCCAATTTATCAGACATCAACATTTAAATTCAAATCAGCTCAGCACGGAGCTTCATTATTTGCCGGCGAAGAAAAGGGTTACATTTACACAAGAATGCTAAATCCGACAATCGAAGCGATGGAAAATGCAATTGCTGAACTTGAAGGTGGACACAAAGCACTTGGCTGCGGAAGCGGTATGGCAGCGGTTCATACAATTTTTGCAGCTCTTTTATCCGCAGGTGACCATGTTGTTTGCTCGGCAGCTGTTTATGGACCAACCACTACATTGCTAAACACAGTAATGAAAAAGTTCGGAGTTGAAACTACATTTGTTGATACGGCTGTAATCGAAAATGTTAAGAATGCAATCCAGCCAAATACAAAAGTTGTTTATGTTGAGTCACCTGGCAACCCGACACTTTGTATATCAGACATAGAAGAGATTTCTAAAATTGCTCACAAGAATGGGGCAAGGGTTGCTGTTGATAATACATTTATGAGTCCTGCTCTTCAAAATCCAATTG
>CAZLJI010000132.1:0-6681 GCA_964559565.1 uncultured Ignavibacteriaceae bacterium
CGCTCACCGTTCGGTTTTGCGAGAACGCACTAAGCGAGTTAACCAATACTAAATATAATAAAGCCAGTGTTCTTTTCATAAACTAAATTTTTAAAGATTTAAAAAACCAATTACATATTCAATCATATTTGTTCTTTTCATATTATTCAGAAACAGCCTTTTTCGAGTTCAAATATTTCATTCATTTTCGGTTAGACTAAATTATATCCAAGGAGAAAAACAATACTGTTTTATCAAAATAAATTCTGTCACTTTCATAAGCCAACATCTAATTATCAAATTCAAATTGTTTTTCAGCTGTTTGCTTTGGAATAAGTTCCAATTGATATCCAAAAAGCAAGGTTATCTCACCTCATCCATAATACGCTCTGCTCCATTTTTGAATTTAATTCCACAGACTACAATTACTATTTGCAAGCAAATATGTATATAATAGCATCAATATGACACCATATGCTCAATTATGCAATCTTTTTAATATTATATTAACATATATTCTAACATTTTAAATACTACGAACTGCCTGATAATATTAACTTATAAATTAATATCAGATTCATAAATCAGATAGCGTCCAAATTTGAGCTACACATAGTTTACGAGAAATCAATCCAGTTTTAAATTACTGTTAATGAATTACTTCAACATTCTCTGCAGCAGAATAAAGAAACAGATGAGTCACCTGATCATCTGTTTTTTTAATCATATTAAAAAAAATTATTTCACTCCTGTTCTTTTATCCCACCACAGTTGGGCTCCCCACAGGTAATCTCCTGCATATTGCTTTTCAAAATAGGGCTTGGAATTCTCTGAATTCATAAGCTCTTCATCCGCAGGATAAGGAAGACGGAACGGATCCCTGTTATGACCATCATAATATGAATTTCTTGCTATTCCCCAATTTGGAGTATCCGTTCTACGCATCTCTGCCCAGGGCTCGTTTTCCATAAAACACATGGCAAGCCACTTCTGGTTCCATATCTTTGTCAGCTTTTCATTAACTGAACCTGTCCAGGTTGCAAAGGCTTCACCAGCGATATAAGCAGAAATTTCTGCGTCAGTGATTGCAGGTGTTGCAGTCCGAATTAGATGCGGTGATGCTTCACCCATAATTGACAACTCTTTCATGGATGAATAAATTCCAGCTTCGTATGCAGTCTTCGCAGCAGCATCACCACCCGGATATAATCCACGCAAATAAATTTCTGCCAGAGTAAAGCAAGTCTCTGAATGCCTAAGGTGAATATTCGGACCTGTTGTGTTATTGACTAGATAATAGTCCTTGTTGAAATATGACATTTCGGGAATTGTAAAACTAGGGTGACGTCCGATTTCTGTAGTACCATTGTATTCTCCTTCAGGACCTGGTGCCGGTGCTTTGCCAATAATATGCTCAAGACGTGGATCATTGTTGTCTTCCAACATATCAACAAGGTACATTGTTGGACCACTGTGTTCCAGCAGGTTCATCCAATACCAATAGCCAATTGTCCACTGGGTTCCTTCGCCGCCATATGTAACCTCCGCTGCGTCCTTAAAGCTTTGAGTAATTGGATAATCTGAAGGATTCCCCAATACTTCTGAAATGATTGCCGTTGCACCGGGCTGATCCACATTGGAGATTCGTATGGCTACGCGTAAACGTAATGAGTTACAATATTTTCTCCATAGACTAACATCACCGGCAAATAACGGATCCACTGAACCAATCGCGTCAGTGCTTCCTGCTTTAAAATAATCAGCAGCAGTTTTAAGGTCTTTGATGATTTCCTTATAAATCGATGGCTGATCATCGTATTTTGGTCTCAATATACCCTCAGCTGCTTTACAAGCTTCGGAATAAGGCATTTCACCAAACCTGTCTGTATATATCTGTGTCATTTCTGCCCTGCAAGTTAGGGCAGCAGCTGCCATATTCCAGGCTTCCTGTTCTGTGGCTTTGGCAATGATGTCATTCAAATCAATGAGGTTGGTATAATATCCTGCCCAGCCTGAGCTTGTAATATTCTGAAAGGTTGTGATGGCATTGGGATTATATGCAGCCCCCCACCTTTGTGCGACATAGCGTGTACTAATGGTAATTGAACCGTCTGAAATGACCATATTCCCACCATCAAAACTGATGATTGTTCCCGCCAGATGATTTGCAAGAGGAACCGCTATCGGCAGATTGGGGTTCGTGTTTAGTTCTTCAAAGTTACTTGTACAAGCACTAACCAACAGGATAAGTGCGACAAATGGTAATTTATATAAATATTTTATTCTTTTCATTTGTGTAAATTTTAATTTATTTCTGTGTTGATCATATTCAGTTATTCATTAAAATGAGAAAGTGATTCTTCCTCCAATATTTCTCGACACAGGAACTGTCATTTGCTCATAACCCAAACCGACAAGACTATTTCCTGAACTTACTTCCGGATCAATTCCAAATTTATTTTCAGGGCTGTGGTAAAGAATAGCAAGATTTCTGCCAATTGCCGACAATCTAATGCTATTTATATAGTTACCAACATTGCCCATTTTTCTCTGAGGAATAGTATAGCTAAGACTCACTTCGCGCAATTTAATGTATGAACCGTCCATCACCCAGTTCTCCACTGTCCTTGCCCAGTCGCTTACCCATTCGGCACCACTTATCCTGGTTGTATTTACACTTCCATCGGGTTTAAGGGCATCCCAAACACGTCCTTCTTCCCTGATTTTGTCTTCAGCAGTGAATTTTAGTGCTCCTCCGGAACCTCCCCAGCGGATGGTACCGGCAACAAAGTCACCGCCTATTTTGGCGTCAGTCAATACCCTTAATGAAAGATTCTTGTATCGGAAAGTATTGGTCATACCACCTACCCAGTCAGGTGTAACATTACCAACCTCTTTATTATTATCTCTTAGGATTCTACCCGCATTGGTAACCAAAAGATTTCCGTTTGCATCTCTGCGCATCGCATTACCAATAATAGTACCAAATGGCTGACCCGGGCGGGCTTCAACAGATGATGCCCACATTTCAGATATCCTGTATGTTTCAAGATCTCCGTAAAGTTCATTTACTCTGTTTTTGTTTTTCGCATAGTTGACATTCATATCCCAGGAGAAATTTTTGGTTTGCACTGGTGTCAATTTCATTATGACCTCAATCCCACTATTTTGTATTTCTCCTGCATTAATGGTTACAGCATTATAACCTGATGCACTCGAAACAGCTACATTGATAATCTGATCCTGGTTTTTTACATCATAGTATGAAATATCAAAACCAAGCCTGTTCTTAAAGAAATTTAATTCAACCCCAATCTCAGATGACAACGAAGTTTCTGGTTTAAGCAAACTGTTGGGTAATGTTCCAGGCAGACTATATACTCCATTTCCTTCCCATAGTCCTCCGATTGGATTAAATGTTGGTTGCAACATATAAGGTGATGTATCTCTACCAACCTTTGCCCAGCTTCCACGTATTTTGCCGTATGATAAAATATCAGAAGTGATATTAAATGCATCGGTAAATACAAAACCTAAACTAAATGAGGGATAAAAATAGGACCATTCATTCTTAGGCAGTGTTGAACTCCAGTCGTTACGACCAGTTACCGACAAGAACAGGTAATCCTTGTAAGACACATTAACCGAGCCAAAGAGACTCTGAGTTTGTTTCTCGCTTTCAAACTGGCTAACACCCTGTACTCCTCTTGCATTACCAATTGTAAACAGGTCCGGTGTTACAAGATCACTTGCACTTATAGTTTTACTGTCTGTTCTGGCATTCATCTGATTACCACCAAGAGTTCCATCAATCCTGAAGTCTCCAAACTCTTTGTCAAATATGGCCAGCAAGTCATAGTTTGTTTCCATACCCATTATATTTGACTCAGTAAACTGGCCATTTAGGCCAGAGCCATCGGTTGCCCTGAAAGTAAGCGCCAATGAAATACTTTTCCTGTTCTCATAGTAATAATCTGTTCCGGCACGTCCTCTTAATTTTAACCAATCTGTCAGTTTCAGATCCAGAGAAATATTTCCGTAGAGCCGGTTTCTTTCTCTGGCGTTAGTGTTACGCGCCTGTAAATAGGGGTTTGGCGTTTCACCAACTCCAAAATTATAGGGCATACCGGAAGGCATTATCGTATTCCAGTTTTCCTTCAAAGGTTTAATATCAACCTGGCGAGGCATGAATGTTACACCCGATTGAGGATTGTTGGGTGCATCACCATAATATCCCTGTCCAGGTAAATTATCGCTTGCATTGATTACATAATTTATGTTTGAGACTAACGTTAACCGCTCATGCAATTTCAAATCACTGTTGAAACCGATTGTATTCTTACGATAATCAGTATTTGGCAATGTTCCTTTTACCCTGTTATCATTAAAATATGCCCTAAACGAGCCAATTTCACCAGCTTTTGAGAAAGAAACAGAATTGTCGGCAGTGATACCGGTTTCATAGAAATCCCTCACATTATTCGGATGAGATACCCATGGAGTAGCAACCCTTTCGCCGTTTACAACCGGACTGTCAAACTGAGGTAGCATAAGACCTATGTCCAATCGTGGACCCCAACTTGAAGGAGTACCATCATTTACGCCGTTTCTACCATCAACATATTTATATCCTCTCAGCAAAGCATATTCCTGGTATGATAAATTTGTTTTGTTATCTGCATTGTACTTATTCCAATAGTACTCACTTCCATTGGCACCTCCACCATACTCATTCTGATAATAAGGAAGATAAGGGAGTACATCCAAAGTAAGTGACGACGAAACTTCAACACCAAAACCTTTTGATTTTGATCCTCTTTTTGTAGTTACGACAATGACACCATTAGCTCCTCTTGATCCGTAAAGTGCCGCGGCATTTGCACCTTTCAAAACCGAGATTGACTCAATGTTGCTGGGATCAATATCTAATGCTCCATTACCAAAGTCGGCTCCATCCATCGGGCCCTTGTCCGAATCAAAATTGATAAAGGGGGTTCCATCAACTACCCACAGTGGTTGACTATTTGTAAAAGAACTTTCTCCTCTGATTACAATACGGGAAGCACCGCCCACAGCACCTGTAGCATTCGTGATTTGCACACCGGCAACCTTACCCGAAAGTGCATTTACAGCATTTATAGGTTTTACATCGGCTAATTGTTCGTTATTTACATCCTGAACGGAATACCCCAGAGTTTTCTTTTCTCTTGCTATACCAAGAGCCGTTACTACAACCTCTTCTATTCCCAAACTTTCCGATTGAAGAACAAAATCGTAAACGGCAGCATTTGTAAGCGGAATTTCAATGGTTTTCATTCCAATGAATGAGGCAACCAAAGTTCCTGTAGCAGGGACACTTAATGTGTATTTCCCATCCTGGTCGGTAATGGTACCAACGCTAGTTCCCTTAACCGAAATAGTTACAGCTTGCATTTTTTCACCAGTTTCAGATGAAGTAACTGTACCGCTCACCGTTCGGTTTTGCGAGAATGCACTAAGCGAAGTAAACAGTACCAAATAAAATAAAGCTAGTGTTTTTTTCATAAACTAAATTTTAAAGATTTAAAAACCATAATTATATACTCAATCACATTTGTAATTGTTGCTTAATTCAGAAAGAGTTCTTTACGAGTTCAATCATTTCGTTTTCGTCAGCCACTCTCGGATTTCCCTTATAGTCGGGCAAAACCATGCTCTGAGCTGCCAATTGAATAATTTCATCCTCAGGTATACCCACTTCACTCAATCTTTTGTTAAGTTTTATGGATTTGAGAAACCTGGTAATCTCTGCCGGAGATTGTGAAGCAGCTTCTTTGTCTGACAGGGCATTGAGTTCAGGATTTAATATTCTGGCCACTTTTGAAAACTGGGGAATGGCAGATTCCCAGGTAAACGCTGCAAATGCCGGATAAATAATTGCAAGTGCCTCTCCGTGAGCAACCTGCGGATACATTCCACCAATTGCCATACCCATTCCGTGTGGCAGTGTTACGCCAGCGTTGGCAATGCAAAGCCCGGCCAGTGTATCGGCCCAGGCCATTTTTTCACGGGCCTCAATATCTTTTAAATTGGACAAAACTTTGGGTAACCATTCCACTACGATTGATATTGCTTCCCACGCCAACAGATCAACATAGGCACCCGTTCCGGGATTTATGGTACTTTCGAAAGCATGACAAAACACATCAAAACCTGTGGTTGCTGTAACAAATTCAGGAACAGAAACCATCAACTCCGGATCGATGATACATACCCGGGGATACAAAATATTGTTATACAATGCCGACTTATCGCGTAACTGTGAATTGGTAATTACAGCTACCTGAGTAACATGCGAACCAGTGCCTGAAGTAGTTGATACTGCAATTACAGGCAGTAATTTTTTTGGATCGGGTTGAGGTGATTTATAAAACAGGTAATCCCAACTTGTGCCCTCGTGAGTGGCTTCAACCGAAATTGCTTTAGCCGAATCCATGCTGGAACCTCCACCCAAACCAATAATAACATCTGCCCCAAAATTTTTGGCCATTTCGGCGCCTGCAGTTATCGTTTCAATGGTTGGATTCGGAATAACACCATCATAATGTGCAACTTCCAAACCTGCAGTTTGAAGGATTTTTTTCACCATTACATATTGATGTTCAAGGGCTGGTATATTTGCAGGAGTTGTCACCAACAGAACTTTATTCCCATATTTTTTTG
>CAZLJI010000133.1:0-6661 GCA_964559565.1 uncultured Ignavibacteriaceae bacterium
CATTTTGATGAAGCCTTAGCCAAACACCTGAATGAAATTTATTATCCGCCTGTTTTAGTTCTTTATCTTGTTTATAAAAGAAGTGCTGTTGGTCAACCGCTTGATGGTTTTGGCTTTTTAATTCCTGAGAAAGAAGAAAAATCTTTCCTCGGTGCAATATGGAGTTCAGTAATATTTCCGAATAGATCTGATAACACCAAAGCAGCATTTACTCTTTTCATCGGTGGTTCACGTGATGCTGGATTTGTTGACGACGTAGAACAAATGGTTATGGATCGTGCAAGAAGAGAGTTTGAATTAATTATGAAAATTAGTGCCGAGCCAGTAATGATTTCTAAACGATTATGGCCGAAAGCAATTCCGCAGTATAATCTTGGTTATGTTGAGCACGAAAATTTCTTCGATCATTTTGAAAAAGATAATAGGGGAATAATTCTTGGTGGAAATTACCGCGGTGGAATTTCTGTCGGAGACTGTATTAAAAACGCAGAATTAGTTGCGAATAAAATTAAGAACATAATTTAATCTCCGTGACTCTGTGCCTCGTGGTAAAAAAACCACAGAGACACGAAGACACATAGAAAGGAGTAATAATGAAAAGCCAAAACTTTAATTTCAAACGTTTCAGAAGATTACGCTACAATCCCATAATCCGGGATATGGTTAGAGAAACTGTTTTGACAAAGAATGATTTAATTTATCCGTTGTTTGTTGTTCCCGGAAAGAATGTAAATAAACCCGTTAAATCAATGCAGGGAGTCTTCCAGTTGTCAGTTGAAAACTTAGTTAAAGAATGCAAAGAAGTCCGGGACCTCGGCATTCCAGCAGTAATTCTTTTTGGCATTCCCGAACACAAAGATGAACAAGGAAGTGATGCTTACAATCCAAATGGAATTATTCAAATGGCAATCAGAGCAATTAAAAAAGAAATTAATGACTTATTAATTATTACGGATATTTGCTTGTGCGAGTACACTTCGCACGGTCACTGCGGAATTCTCGCAGGCGAAGACATCCTAAACGACGAAACAATAGCTGTACTTGCAAAAGAAGCTGTTTCTCATGTTGAAGCTGGCGCTGATATGGTCGCTCCTTCTGATATGATGGATGGAAGAGTTCTTGCAATCCGCAAAGCACTTGATTATAAAGGTTATGAAAAGATTCCAATAATGAGTTACGCCGCAAAGTATGCTTCGGGTTATTACGGACCTTTCAGAGATGCTGCTGAATCTACGCCTGCTTTCGGAGATAGAAGATCTCATCAGATGGATATTGGAAATATAAATGAAGCGCTTCGTGAAGTTGAAGAAGACATTGAAGAAGGCGCTGATATTGTAATGGTAAAACCAGCCGGGCCCTATCTAGATGTGATAAAAAAAGTAAAAGAGAAATTCGGGATGCCCACAGCAGCTTACCAGGTGAGTGGTGAGTTTGCAATGATAAAAGCTGCCGGACAAAACGGCTGGATAGATGAAGAAAGAGTTATGATTGAATCCTTAACAGCAATCAAACGTGCTGGGGCAGATATGATTCTAACTTATTTTGCAAAAGACGTTGCAAGGTGGATAAATAAAACCAGGAAGTGAAATTGATCGAGTAGAAAACATCCTCGTTGTCCGGCAACACAACCAGATTGGAGATATGTTATGTTCACTTACAATGTATGCTGCATTAAAGAAAAAATACCCGGATTCAAAAATCACACTCGTCGCAGCAAAAACTAACTATGAAATTCCTTTCGAGGAGATAAATCCTTTCCTGGACAATGTAATTATTTTCGATAGACAAAACCTGAAAACGACTTTTAATTTCTTACGAAAACTCCGCGAGAGGAAATATCAACTCGGTATAGTTCCTTCAACGATAAAAATTTCAAGGACATCACACATAATTAATTTACTATCTGGAGCCAAAATAAAAGTTGGTGTGAGATCGATCGATGGAAATGAGAACAATTATCATAAATTATTGACTATCAAATCTGACTTTAACTGGAAGAACACACATCAGCTCGATAGAAACCTGGAAGTGGTAAAACAAATTGGCTGTGACTTAACAGAGAAAGAAAAGAATTCAATTAAATTCATATTTTCAGATGAAGAAATAAGTAATGCAAAAAAATTCATCAATGAAAATTTTCCGGATAAAAGCATAAAAATAGTCGGCTTTCACCCCGGGGCTGGCAAAAAAGATAATATGTGGTCAACAAATCGTTTCGTAGAATTGATAAAGAAAATCTATGACCGGTACAATAATTATGTTCTACTGACTTCGGGATGGATTGACGATATGATAATAAGTGAAGTTGAAAGAGAATTATTGAGGGGTGGTATCCCATACAAGATTTTGAACAACCTACCGATAAAAAAACTTGGAGCAATTATTTCTTTAATTGATCTTTACATTACAAACGATACTGGTTCAATGCACATTGCAGGTTTTTCTGATGCAAAGATGATTTCCCTGTTTGGCCCAACTAATCCTGACGAATGGGCTCCAACTGGGGAAAATAAATATTTTATAAAATCAAAAAACGAGAATATTAATAACATCTTGGTTGATGAAGTGTATTATCTAGCCAAACAAATATTGGAGAAAGAAAAATGAAATACCGAAAACTTGGAAAATCAAATATTGAAGTTTCAGAAATAAGTCTCGGCTGCTGGACAATGGGCGGACTAAATTGGGTGAACGGCGATCCGAACGGCTGGGCAAATGTTGACGAAAAAGAAGTTGCCGAAGCAATTAATTATGCAATTGATCACGGTGTAAACCATTTCGATAATGCAGATGTTTACGGCAATGGCAGAGCGGAACGAATGCTCGCAAGAATTCTCGGCAATAGACCACACAATTTTATCATCGCAACAAAAATCGGATGGTTCCCGGGAACGGCAGCAAACGCTTACGAACCAGCCCATATCCGACATCAATGTGAGCAATCATTAATTAATCTTAAGAGAGATTATATCGATTTGTACTATTTCCATCACGGATGGTTTGGCGACAAAGGTGAGTATCTTGATGATGCTGTAGAAGTTATGTATAGATTAAAAGAGGAGGGGAAAATTAGACTCGTTGGACAATCAGCATATTCTCACAAAGATTTTGTTAAGCTAATACCAAAAGTTAAACCCGATGTGCTGCAAAGTTTTGCAAATCCTGTAGAAAGAGCTTTCATCGATGATGGAAATCCAACAAGAAAGTTGATGGAAGAAAATAATATTTCTTTTATCGCTTTCAGACCTTTGTATGAAGGATTGCTTCTCGACAAATACAAAAAAGAAAATCCGCCACAGTTTGAAAATGGTGATCACAGGAAGGGATTATCAAGATTTTCTTATGAAAGTCTTGCGAAGCTTGAAGTTCAATTGAACAAAATAAAAGAACGATTCAGTTCTTCAACTGAAGATCTTGCAAGATTAGCCCAGCAGTATTTGCTTCATTACAAATTTGTTGGTGCTATTATTCCGGGATTCAGAAACTTAAAACAGGTAAAAGTAAATTTAGCTGCAATGGATAAGCCACTTACTGATGAAGAGTTTGAATTTGTGAAAAGTGTATTCAGAGATTAGCTTTAGAAAATTTATTTCAAGAGAATCATCTTTTGGGTATCGTAAAAACTTCCAACTTTAAGTTGATAGAAATATATTCCTGACGTTAATCCTGAACCATCGAATTCGACCTCATATTCTCCTGCTGGCTTTTCTTCATTAACTAAAGTTGCAACTTCTTTACCAAGCAAATTATATACTTTCAAAGATACATTACTGCTCATCGGCAACTGATAGCTAATTACCGTTTTGGGATTAAATGGATTCGGATAGTTTTGATGAAGCTGAAAAGCAATCGGAGTTAAATCTCCATTCTCAGAAACACTCGTTGATGATCCGCCGCCATTGACTGTTTTCAAAATTGTTCCGTTTGAACCAGCGACAAAACCAATGTCTTCATTCACAAAAAATACTGACCTCAATTCTGCTTGTATTTGCGGACCATTTTGATTCCACGTTTCGCCGCTATCTGTTGTTTTTAAAAGCCAGCCGAGTTCACCAACTGCCCAGCCGGTGTTATCATCTACGAAATCGCTTGAGTAAATTATGTCGCCGGGAGTAATATAATTGTGGCTCTGCCAGGTATCACCGCCGTCTGTTGTTTTGAAAAATGCACCGCAACATCCAAATACAAATCCAGTTAAGGGAGAAATAAAAGAAACTCCGTACAGTGCATTGGGCATACCCGCGTTTAATGAATCCCAACTATTCCCGCTGTCATAACTCCTATAAACCAATCCATTGCCACCAGTAACTAACATCAGACCTGAAGAATAGATATAAGTTTTTAATAAATGATCATAACTTTCAGTAAGAACGTTCTGCCAGTTTTCACCGCCATCACTAGTAAAAAGAATAGTCCGGTTATAACCTGATGCTATTCCCAAATTTTCATTTAAAAAGGAAATGGATGTAAGTTCTTTCGAGGATTCAGTATGACTTAGCAGCCAATTGATTCCACCATCGGTTGTTTTAAATATCATGCCCTGGCTGTTACATACCCAGCCTAAGCTGCTAGTTACAAAGTGAATTGAATTGTTCACTCCAATTAATGGACTTTGCGACCAACTACTTCCTCCATCGGATGTAATCAGAATAACATCTTTTCCTGCGGCCCAGCCAAGATTTTCATCAATAAAAAATACTGAATACAAATTGTCACTTATTCCGGAATCCAATTCAAACCACTGGGGAAAAGCAATACTACTGCAGATTATTATATGAAAGAAAAATGTTTTTAAAATGTTCATAACAAAAACTAGACGATTATAAATAATTGCTAAAAGTTAAGCCTTTATCCTCTTTATGTCAATAAGTGATAAAGAAAATCAATGAAAACGAAAAAAATCAATTTGGCGGCATTTTCAGATGTGTTGAAGATTGTAGTCCGGTTGAGACTTCTGGCAGTATTCCTTTTTGAATATAAATTGGGCGAATATGTTTTCGCAGGGATGGCAAATTTCTATAAAATAAAATTGCACCCATCAAACAAATTACACCGCTTGACAAAACAGTGAATGGTGCCCCAATCGTACTTGCAAGTGTTCCAGCCATAAAACTTCCGAATGGTGCTGTGCCCATAAATGCCATTATATAAAGACTCATCACTCTTCCTCGTTTATCATCATCAACAAGAGTTTGGAGCAAAGTATTTGTGGATGCCATCTGCATCATCATTCCAAATCCGGTGAAAAGCATAAGTCCGACCGACAAATAAATATTTCTCGAAAAAGAAAAGAACAAAAGTCCGAGAGAAAAAATGCTTGCTGCTATGGCTATCCATTTTCCTAAACCCAAAACAGTTTTTCGTGATGCAAGATAAATTGCTCCGACAAAGGCTCCTGTACCAACAGCACCAAATAAGAAACCGAGAGTTTGAGAATTTCCGTGCAAAATATCTTTGGCAAAAACCGGCATTAAAACTGTGTATGGCATTCCAGTAAGACTAACCAATCCTATCAATAATAACAACGCTCGAATTGGTTTGAAATTATATGCATACTTAATCCCCTCTTTTACTCCTTCAAGAACTTTTTCATTTTTATGATTGTTTTCTTTTGATGGGATTTTCATCATCAGTAAAGCAGCTATGACTGTTAGGAAGCTAAGTGCATTTATTAAAAAACAAAATCCTTCTCCAAGAGCTGCAATTAAAAATCCGGCAACAGTGGGACCAATCAGTCTTGCAGCATTAAACACAGAAGAGTTAAGTGCAATTGCATTCGGTAAATCATTTCTGTCATCCACCATATCAATTACAAAACTTTGTCTTGTCGGCATATCGAAAGCATTTATCAAACCGGAGAACAAGCTCAGCATAATAATATGCCATATCTGAATTGAACTGCTTAAAGTAAGAAATGCAAGAATGAACGCCTGAACCATTGCAAGCGTTTGTGTGATAATTAATATTTTATGTTTATTATATCTGTCAGCAAATACTCCTGCAATCGAAGCCAGAATAAAGGTTGGAATCTGTGATGAAAATCCTACAAGACCCAAAAGAAATGCTGAATCGGTCATCCTGTAAACAAGCCAGCCAAGTGCAACTGACTGCATCCAGGTACCAATAAGAGAAAGACTTTGACCTGTAAAAAACAACCTGTAGTTTTTATGTCGTAATGCTCGTAGTGTTTGCTTAACTAATTCGGAATTCATATTTCAAAAATGCAAAATATTATGTTATTAATAAGTTTATTTTTACTGCAACCACACAAAGAATTATGCATAACGTTTATTTAAGGTTTTACGAAGAGCTCAACGATTTCCTCCCAGAAGAAAAGAAGAAGAAACGATTTGCACATCAATTTATTGATCGAACTTCTATTAAAGATTTAATTGAATCGGTTGGAATTCCTCATACAGAAGTTGATTTGATACTCGTTAGCAGCAAATCAGTGAACTTCAAATATTTAATTAATGATGGTGATGATATTTCTGTTTATCCTGTTTTTGAATCGCTTGATATTTCGGATGTTCAGCATTTAAGAGCAAAGCCATTGCGCAAACCTAAGTTTGTTGCAGATGTTCATCTCGGAAGATTAACAAGATATTTAAGGATGACAGGACTTGATGTTCTTTACAAAAATGATTTTGAAGATGAAGAA
>CAZLJI010000134.1:0-6595 GCA_964559565.1 uncultured Ignavibacteriaceae bacterium
ATCCTGTTGTTGAAAAGAAGAACTTTCAGATCAATATTTTTTCTGCAAGCATGAATGAAATGATTTCCACCAATGCTAAGAAGATCGCCATCGCCGGTAGCAACCCACACAGATAAATCAGGATTTGCAACTTTAACCCCTGTTGCAATAATTGCAGCTCTTCCGTGAATACCATGAAATCCATAAGTATTCATATAATAAGGAAACCTGCTTGAGCATCCAATGCCTGAAACCCAAACTATATTTTCTTTATTGGCTTGAATCAAATCAGGAAATGTTCTTTGAACCTGTGCCAGTATGGAATAATCTCCGCATCCAGGACACCAGCGAACATCCTGATCACTAGTGAAATCTTTTGCAGTATATTTTTTAGTTACTACTTCTGGACTATTTGCCATTTCCACCTCCGAGTAAAGAATTTATCTTTTCTAAAATATCATTGACTTTTAGCGGTAATCCTCTTACCACATTCAATTGTTCAACTTGAATTAAATACTCACTTCGTATCAAATGTGCTAGTTGACCAAGGTTAATTTCTGGGATTAATATCTTTTTAAAGTTCTTAAGAACCTGTCCTGTATTTTTAGGCATCGGGTTTAAATATCTCAAATGAGCTTGTGATACTCTTAATCCTGATTTTCTTGCTTTATTAACTGCATCTTTAATTGACCCGTATGTACCACCCCAACCGAGTACCAATAAATCTCCTTTTTCATCTCCATCAACTTCGAGATCCGGGATATCATTTGCTATTCTTTTAACTTTCTCAGTTCTTAGCTTAACCATTCTATCGTGATTATCTGGATCATAATTGACTGTTCCATATACGTCAGCCTTTTCAAGTCCGCCGATTCTGTGTTCTAAACCTGGTGTTCCCGGAATAGCCCATGGTCTGGCAAGATTGTCATCTCTTAGATATGGATAAAATCTCTCTGGATCTGTGCGGAATTTTACGGAAATATCCGGAAGTTCATTTACATGCGGAATTCGCCAGGGCTCGGAGCCATTTCCCAAATAGCCGTCAGTGAGAAGGATTACGGGAGTCATATATTTTAATGCTATCCTTGAAGCTTCTACTGCCATATAAAAACAATCACGAGGAGTTCTTGCTGCTAGAACGCAAACCGGAGCTTCCCCATTTCTGCCATACATAGCCTGCAGAAGATCTGCCTGTTCAGTCTTGGTTGGTAAACCAGTGCTTGGTCCACCTCTTTGAACGTTTACAATAACAAGTGGTAACTCAGTCATAACAGCTAAACCAATTGCTTCTGTCTTTAAGGATAAACCAGGTCCGCTCGTTGTTGTTAATGCAAGATTACCAGCAAAAGCAGCACCGATTGCAGCGGTAATTCCTGCAATCTCATCTTCAGCTTGAACAGTTTTTACTCCAAAGTTTTTATAGGAACTCAAGTATTGCAAAATTTCTGATGCTGGTGTGATTGGATACGAACCAAGAAACAGTGGTAACCCACTCTTAACTGATGCAGTCAAAAAACCAAGTGCAGTAGCTTCGTTGCCTGAAATGTTTCGATAAATTCCTTTTGGAAGTTTTGCAGCTTCAACTTTATACCGTGTTGTAAATACTTCTGTCATCTCACCAAACTTATGGCCTGCCTGAAGGGCTTTTGTATTTGCTTCAACGTACTCAGGTTTATTCTTGAATTTATCTTTTATCCAGTCCTCAGTATTCTTAAGAGGTCTGTCGTACAACCAGTACATTAATCCAAGCGCAAAAAAGTTTTTGCATCTTGCAACTTCTTTAGGGCTTAATGGCAATCCTTCAAGTGCATTTGCTGTTAGTGAAGAAATTGGGACCTGATGTAACTCATACCCGCTCAACGAATCATCCTCGAGAGGGTTCGAATCAAAATTTGCCAATTTCAAATTTTTCTGATCGAATGCATCTGAATTTACAATTAGCACTCCACCATTTTTAAGTTCCTTTAAATTTTTTCTTAAGGCGGCAGGATTCATTGCAACAAGCACATCGGGAAGATCTCCCGGTGTATTTACATCTTCACTTCCAAATGAAAGCTGAAAACCGCTTACTCCATAAATAGTTCCAGCGGGTGCTCTTATCTCGGCAGGATAATCTGGTAAAGTATTTAAATCATTTCCAATCCAGGCAGTTGTATCACTAAATTGGCTGCCTGTTAACTGCATTCCATCACCAGAATCACCGGCAAATCGCACAGTTACATTGGTTACAACCCGAAAATCTTTTTCTTTGACATCTGACATTTTATAAATTTCCCAATATTTTTTTATTTGATTATAAACTTACAAACTAGTATCTGATTAAGCAATGTAAATAAGAACAAATGTTAATTAACAACTGATATTGTCTTATAGAATTCTTTTGCATTCACGAATCCTGTAATCCTTTCAACTTCTTCACCTTTTGAATTCAGGATTAAAACTGTGGGAACTCCAACTATATTGAATCTCTCTCTTAAAGACTCAACTTCGGGAGAGAGCGATTTGGTTAGGTCTGCTTTGTACGTTTCAAACTCTTTTGATAACTGAATCACCTCAGGATCAGAAAATGTAAGCGCATCAAGTTCTTTACAAGGGATACACCAGTCAGCATAAAAATCAATAATCACTCCCCTGCCGGAAATTTCCGTCAACGCATCTTCAGTAAATGGCTGCCAATCAACTGATTTTGTTTCTGAAGGAATGAGAGCATAAACACCAACTGCCATTATGATTATAGAAAAAACTATTTTAAAGATTTTAAATCCTTTAATGTCGTTCGCAAGTTTTTCAAAGAATAAAAGATAGATTGCTGCTCCAATCATAAATAGAGGTAGAACATATCCTGAAATGCTTTTCGGTAATAGCGGAAGTAAAAAGTATAAAGCCATTCCTATTAGAATAAATCCAAAGATATGTTTAACTGCATCCATCCACTCACCTGCTCTCGGGAGCTTTTTAATTTTGCCGGAGAAGATAGCAAGGAAGAGATATGGAGTTCCAAGACCTACCGCAAGTACAAAGAAAAGCAAAAATCCAAAGTATGGATCTTGCTTAGTTGCAACATAAGTTACTAGACCCAAAACAAAAGGACCAATGCAAGGTGCAGCAACAATTCCCATTGTCAGTCCCATACAGAAAGCACCATACAATCCTCCTTTTGCACCACCAGCTTTGTTTACAAGACTATCAGGAAGTTTAAACTCATAAACTCCGAACATACTTAAGGAAAGGGCTAGCATTATTCCAACTATTATCAAAATTACTATCGGATTTTGAAGGAGAGCACCAAAAATCGCTCCGGTAAGTGAAGTAATGACTCCTATTGCAGAATATGTTACAGCAAGACCAAGGATGAATAAAATTCCCATAAAGAAAAGTTTTGTTGTGCTGCCTTCACTCTGTCCGCCAAAAGAACCCACAGTGATTGGTATAAGTGGATAAAAACAAGGAGTTAGGTTCAATGCTAAGCCACCGAGGAAGACAAAAAGTAATCCTATAAGCAAACCCTGGCTTTCAAGTGCATTTGAGATAGGATCTGCTTCTTCTTTTACAGCGCTTGCAGTCTCAGTAAAACTGATGTCAATATTTTTAAATATCTCATCGTTGATTGTATTCACTGGCGAAGTTTTATCGGCAACTATAATGTTGATTGTATCAAAAACCGAAGTTGGTGCCTGACAACTCATATCGTTGCAAGCCTGGTATTCCAATTCAACTACCAACACGTAATCTCCGGGAGCCGTGCTTGAATCGACCTTAATCAGTGCACCAAAATAAACTTGCCCTTCCAATACAGATAATGGAGATTCAGAAAATGAGAATTTAAAATCGTGAGGTTTTGGATAGGCTACTTTATTGAGTTTAAAATTTGGATTCTCAGGTACCATTAATGATGTCGGAATTAGATATTCATCATAGGGTTTGTCCGAATTGATATGCCAGCTTTCAGCAACTTCCGTTTGCACAGCTAATTTAAACTCAGTCCCGGGATATACTTTATCAAATGATTGATAGGTTTTTATTGTCACTAAATCTTTTTGGAGACCGAATTGTGCAAAAGCACTTACTGCGAACAGTAAGATTAAGATTGAAATTAATTTAAATATTTTCATTGTGCAGATCGTGCTATTATTTAACAGTATTTTAATTTTTAAGATTTTACTAGCAAAGTTAACTATAGGTAAGTTATTTTTTGACTACTTTGTAGATTCTTGCGGATTACCAACTAAATTCCAGACCAACAACTACCTATTTCCAATTACCAACTTCCTAAGTTCTCCATCCCTGAACTATTGGATATCTTCTTCCATAACCAAATGCTTTCCTGGAAACTCTCAATGCAGGTGCTGCCTGCCTTCTTTTAAAATCATTTATATCAACCATCCTTAAAACTTTCTTCACAACCATTTCATCTTTAATGATTGAATTTATTTCATCGTATTCTTTGTTTTCTTCCAAATACATTTTGAGAATTTTATCTAGTAATTCGTACGGCGGAAGATCATCCTGGTCCTTCTGATTCGGACTCAATTCAGCCGAGGGTGCTTTGGTGATTATTTCATACGGGATTATTTCCTGTTTCCTGTTGATGAAATTTGCAATTCTGTAAAGATCACTTTTATAAACATCGGCAATCACTGCAAGACTTCCGCTCATATCACCGTAAAGTGTGCAATAGCCAACAGCAAGTTCAGATTTATTTCCGGTAGTTAAAACTAAGTAGTTATCGTTATTTGAAAAAGCCATTAAGTAAACACCACGAATTCTAGCTTGAATGTTCTCTCCGGTTAATTTCCCAAGCTTCTGCTTAAACTTTGGAGTAAGCTGATTGATAGTTTCATCCACAACTGCTTGAATAGAAACATTATCGGATGAGATGCCGAGATTTTTAATCAGCTTCTCCGAATCTGTCACACTTCCCTCACTCGAATATTTTGATGGCATCAAAACAACTTGAACATTATCTTTACCAAGAGCTTCTACTGCGATATAGGTCACCATGGCTGAATCAAGGCCACCGCTCAAACCAACTACAGCTTTTTTGAATTTCATTTTTTCGAAATATTCCTTCACTCCATAAATCAATGATGCTAATACTTCTTCCTCAAATGATTTTTCAACTTCATTATTTATCTTTTTATCATTATTAGTATCGAATAAAATAAAATCTTCTTCATATGATTTTCCGAGTTGAACCAAATTTCCTTTTGAATCCAGACACATACTTCCACCATCAAAAACTAAATCTGTCTGAACTCCAACACAACACACATAAGCAAGTTGTAATTTATCTTGTCTGCAAAGTATTGACAGCATTTCCAGTCGTTCTTTTCTTTTTCCAAAAGAATATGGACTTGCTGAGATATTAATTAAAACAGTTGCACCTTTTTTCTTTAACATTTCAACAGGGTCAACGTAGTATCTTCTTTTATACCAATAGTCTGCATCGTTCCAGATATCTTCACAAACTGAAATGCCAAGTTTTTCACCTTTAAACTCATGAACGAAAACATCCTTTGCAGGTTCAAAGTATCGCATCTCATCGAAGACATCGTAATTTGGGATTAAAGATTTTGGCTGAATGAATTGAACTTTACCCTCATAACAAAGAACTGCAGAGTTGTGAATATTCGTACCAATTCGATCATTATCTTCTGTTATAGCACCAAACAATAATCCAACATCACCTGTAATTTTTGAAATCTCATTAACCTTTTTGCTAACAGCTTTTCTGAATTCAGTTTTTTCTACGAGGTCTAGTGGCGGGTACCCAACTAATGCAAGCTCAGGAAAGATGACAAGATCGGCATTTGCTTTTACACCTCTCTCATATCCTTTAACTATTTTCTCTTTATTGTAATCTAAATTGCCGATAATTGGGTTTATCTGGCAGAGAGCAATCTTCATTTCATTTAATGATTTTATTGCGAAATATACCACTACCTGTAAACTCGGCAAAATCAAACGAATAGGTGGATGAATGCATTAGTGCATGTTTGCATGGTATAAAACGAACACTAAATTTCATCAGCCAGCATGCATTCATGCAACCATTCAGCCATGCATCCATACTATTTTCGAGATCCGTTAACCGATGAAACTCCTATAATCACCGATACTTTCTTACCATACTTACCAAAATGAGTGCAAATCAATAAAATTCTTATTTATTAGAACCAGAGAATTAAAAGAATTATTTCAAACCGGAGGAAAAAATGGCAAAGAAACTGTATAGATCGACAATGGATAAAATGATCGGCGGAGTCGCTGGTGGACTTGCAGAGTATTTTGATATTGACTCAACTCTCGTCCGGGTCTTATTCATCGTGGTAGTTTTTCTCGGAGGAGGAGGAATAATAGCTTACATAATTTTATGGATTGTCGTTCCACAAAAACCTTATGAGCTGCCAAAGAGTCCGTTTACACAACCACCACCTGAAAGCGGAAGTAGTTCGAATTTTTCGGATACCGAAAATAAATCTGATTCATTCAGTATGAGTAATGGAAGTGTTGCTGGCTCGATGACTAAATCAAGCAATAAACAACTCTGGGTTGCAATAATATTAATGGTAATAGGAAGCTTACTTTTACTTGATAACATTTTTCCGCGATTTGA
>CAZLJI010000135.1:0-6592 GCA_964559565.1 uncultured Ignavibacteriaceae bacterium
ACGATAACAACTATATCGGTTGGGCTCCGTTGCATCCTTATGCTACATTCTCAATATCAATCGGAATTGTCTGGAGTAATACATATTACTCACCTTATCATCATTGGAACTATGTGAATTATAATTACTTCTGCGATCCGTATGTATATAATTATTATGTTGAACCTGGATATAAGTATAGAATTCATAGTGGAACAAAGTACAGACATGAGTATACCTATCGAAATGGTAGAGTTCAGAACAGAGGAATTGATGTGAAATATGTAAGTGACAGGTCCGGACAGCAGATAAAGCAGCGTGACTTAGTCAGAGTAAGTGAATCAAGAGAATTGAATCGGGATAACTATAAGAACAGAGATGAAATCCGTACTCTAGATTTGAAAAGAGATGAACTGGTAAAGAACGATTTAGGCCGTATGGAAATCAAAAGGGAAAACAGAAAAACTTCACTCGAGCTGGATAAAATTCAGATCGGACGAAGAGAGAATGTAACGACGGAAAAAAGAAATGAGAACTCAAGAGATAAAAACGTGGATGTAAGAAAGAATGAACAGACTAGAAACGATGTTAAGACAGGTGTTGACAAAATTTTTGACCAGAAACGAACTGAGACCAAACGTAACACTGATGTGAATACCCAGAAAAACGGAAATATTGAAACGCGAAAAAGAGAAAATGGTAAAGTCAGCACTCAAAATGAAAATGTTAGAAAGAATAATGATTTCAATACGAGAAACGAAAACCAGGTTAAAGAACAGACTCGTGTAAAAACTAAACAATCTGTTGATCTTAACAAGAAGAGTCAAGAACAGAATACTCAAATAAAGCGTGAAAACACTAGAGTAACAAATAATGACCAAGCGAAGAGAAATGCAGTTAGGCAGCAGAATACACAAGTAAAGCATGAGAACACTAAAGTCACAAATAATAATCAGGTTAAGAGAAGCGAAGTGAAAGTGCAAAGCGGAAATAATAATCAGAAGAGCAGGACTAGTGAGACTAAAGTGAAGACGGACAGAACGACGGAAAAAAATAACACCAGAGACAAAAGCAGAAGATAACACTCCAGAACCCTCTCTCTCCACAAAAGCGGTATCATAAACGATACCGCTTTTTTTTATATATTTCTTACAACAAAATAAATTGACAGAAAATCAAATGCGCGACAAAGCCAATACTCTATTTTACATTCTGGGATCGTTTTTCGTAGCCAATGCACTCCTAGCTGAATTTATCGGTGTTAAAATATTTTCACTTGAAAAATTATTAGGAATAGAACCGATTATTTTTTCCTTTTTTGGAGAAGGTAATCTTTCCTTCAACTTAACGGCTGGTGTTTTATTGTGGCCAGTTGTATTTATTATGACTGATATTATAAATGAATATTTTGGTCGAAAAGGTGTGAGATTTATGTCATTTACTACAGCTGCTCTTATAACTTACGCATTCCTGATGGTGTATCTGGCAATGGGATTACAGCCCGCTGATTTCTGGATTCAAAGGGAAACAAGCAACAGTATTATAAATATGGATTTGGCGTTCAATGCTATTTTCGGACAGGGATTGTGGATAATAGCAGGTTCATTAACTGCATTCCTGATCGGGCAGTTAGTTGACGTATACGTCTTTCATTTTCTCCGGTCTTTTACCGGAAGTTCTAAAATTTGGTTTCGTGCGACAGGTTCAACCCTCGTTTCACAGTTCATTGACAGTTTTGTAGTTCTGCTTATAGCGTTTTACTTTGGAGCAGGCTGGGACCTATCACTGGTTCTAGCAATTGGATTAGTGAATTATATTTATAAATTCACGGTAGCCGTTTTTCTAACCCCACTTTTATATCTCCTCCATTCATTAATTGATAGATACCTTGGAAAGGAACTATCAGATAAGCTTATCGAGGAAGCAGCTCTGGCAAGTAGAGTAAATTAGTTGCTAATCGTTAATCTTTATTTGCACAAAATCGCACTGTTTACTTAGGCTAATTCAGGAAATTCAAGTAATTTTGTGATGTAATTTTTATTTAAAATTTGCATCATTCATCAAATCAGAATTTCATCCCAAATGATAAAACTGAAAACAAAAGTTTATTATATCCATTCTAATCATAATCAAAATCATTTATCTAAGTGAAATAAAAATTTATCAGGAGTAAAATATGAAGATAAGTAAAGAAGAAGCACTGGAATATCACTCAATAGAAAGAAAAGGAAAGATAGAGGTAATAGCATCAAAGCCTTGTTTAACATCCCGAGATCTTTCTCTAGCGTACACACCGGGTGTTGCCGAACCCTGCAGAGAAATTCATAAGAATGTAGAAGACGTTTATAAATACACAGCAAAAGGAAATCTGGTGGCTGTAGTTTCAAATGGTACTGCAGTTCTTGGTCTTGGAGATATCGGACCAGAAGCCGGAAAACCTGTCATGGAAGGCAAAGGAGTTCTCTTTAAAAGATTTGCTGACATCGATGTTTTTGATATTGAACTCGCTTCACACGATTCACAGGAAATAATCAGAACTGTTCAGATGCTTGAACCAACCTTTGGCGGAATAAATCTTGAAGACATAAAAGCTCCCGAGTGTTTTGAGATTGAAGAGAGACTTAAAGAAACGATGAAGATTCCGGTTTTCCACGATGATCAACACGGTACTGCAATTATTTCCTGCGCAGCACTAATTAATGCTGTGGAAGTTGCAGGTAAGAAATTGGATAAGGTAAAAATAATAGTAAGTGGTGCAGGTGCATCTGCAATTTCTTGCTGCAAGCATTATATAATGGCAGGTGTTAAAAGAGAAAATATTTGGATGTTCGATACTAAAGGTTGTATCACAAAAGACAGAAAAGATCTTAATAAGTACAAAGAATTATTTGCTCAAACTAAAGGATTCGCTACACTGGCTGATGCAATGAAAGGAGCAGATGTATTTATTGGCTTGTCAATGGGGGGTGTTGTAAATAAAGAAATGGTCAAATCGATGGGTAAGGATCCCATCATTTTTGCAATGGCAAATCCTGATCCGGAAATAATGTATGATGAAGCAGTATCGGTTAGAGAAGATTTGATTATGGCTACCGGCAGAAGTGATTTTCCCAATCAGGTGAATAATGTTCTTGGATTTCCATTCATCTTCAGAGGTGCTTTAGATGTAAGAGCAGTAGCAATAAATGATGAGATGAAAATGGCTGCTACATTGGCTCTGGCCAGATTAGCAAAAGAGAAAGTTCCTGAAATGGTACTAAGAGCGTATGGTGGAGAAGATTTTACATTTGGAAAAGAGTATATAATTCCTAAACCATTTGATCCGAGAGTTTTGTGGTATGTTGCACCTGCAGTTGCTAAAGCTGCTATTGAAACCGGTGTTGCTAAAATTACCGAAATGGATTGGCAGAAATATGAAGAAAAACTGAAAGAAAGACTTGGATTATCCAAAGAATTAATTCGTGTGATGATTCATAAAGCACAAAAGAAACCTCTTAATGTAGTTTATCCTGAGGGAGAAGAAGAAAAAATTATCAGAGCTGCTCACGTTGTATATAATGATAATATGGCTTATCCAGTGCTATTGGGAAATGAGAAGATTATTAAAGAAGAAATCGACAAATTAGGATTTGATCAGAGTGAGTTTCAGATTTTTGATCCTGAAATAAGTGAAAAACGAAATCAATTTGCTGAAGCATACTTTAAGAAGCGTTCAAGAAAAGGTGCAACACTTAAGGATACTAAAAGCCTTATGAAGAAACCAAATTACTTTGGTTCGATGATGGTTGAGCTCGGAGAGGCGGATGCATTAATTAGCGGCTTAACAACAAGCTATCCAACTACTATTCGACCAGCTCTTCATTGTGTTGGTATCAAAGAAGGATTCAAGGTTGTTTCTGGACTTTATATCGTTTTCGCAAAGCAGGATGTCTATTTCTTTGCTGATACAACCGTTAATGTTAATCCTACTGCAGAGCAGCTCGCCGAGATTGCAATTTCTGCAGCAGATACAGTTAAAGAGTTCGATGTTACTCCAAGAATTGCAATGTTATCTTTCAGCAATTTTGGCAGTTCACCTTACCCTGATTCAATAAAAGTTAGACAAGCAACTGATTTGGTTAAAAAACTTAGACCGGATTTAATGGTAGATGGCGAAATGCAAGCAGATGCTGCTGTTGTTCCTGAAATAATTGAAAAAGAATTTCCATTCAGCAATTTAAAAGGTAAAGCTAATGTTCTCATCTTCCCAGATCTAAATGCTGGTAACATTGCATATAAGTTAATGGCAAGAATTGGTCAGGCATCCGTAGTCGGTCCGATTTTAATGGGAATGAAAAAACCTATTCACGTTTTACAACGTGGTGCATCAGTGGATGATATTATCAATATGACTGCTATTGCTGTTGCAGAAGCACAAGCCAAGAAAAAATAATTATTTATTTATTGGGTGAAGGGGATTGGTCAATTATCACTTCCTTTCACCCAAAATCATTTGTTTCCGCTGGATCAGATTTTATTGCATTTTACCGATTAGTCCTTTAATTTTTTCCCGCTTCTTAAAATTTTTACTTAACGATTTTATATATATTTTATGAAAGAAATACGTATGCTTGCTGCAATTATGTTCACCGATATGGTGGGCTATACGGCATTAATGCAGGAGAATGAACGGCAGGCAAAAATTTTGAGAGATAAACATCGGGCAGTTCTGGAAAGATTAATATTTGATCATCGCGGTCAGATACTTCAATACTATGGAGATGGAACTCTTTCAATATTCGGAAGTGCTATTGAGGCTGCAATCTGTGGCGCTAAAATTCAACAAGAACTTCAAACAGAACCCCAAGTACCTTTAAGAATTGGTATTCATGCTGGTGATGTGGTATACGATGACGAAGGTGTATATGGAGACGGAGTTAATATTGCCTCAAGAATAGAAAATATGGCATTAGCGGGAAGCGTACTAGTTTCGGATAAAATAAATGATGAATTAAAAAATCAGAAAGAAATTTCTTCTATATTTTTGGGCAGATACGAACTGAAGAATGTCAAATATCCTGTTAAACTTTACGCAATTAAGAGCGATGGAATTGTAATACCAACTCCAGATCAGTTAGTAGGAAAATCAGCTGTCGCAGATCACTCTATCGCAGTGCTGCCATTTGTTAACTTAAGTGCTGAAAAGGATAATGAATATTTTAGTGATGGTATAACTGAAGAACTGCTAAATGCACTTGCAAAAGTTGACGGTCTTCTTGTCACATCGCGTACTTCTTCTTTTGCTTTTAAAGGCAAAAACACTGACATAAGAGAAATCGGTAAACTACTTGGTGTTAAAACAGTGTTAGAAGGAAGCGTTCGTAAATACGGAAACCGAGTTAGGGTTACAGCACAGTTAATCAATTCAGAAAATGGATATCACAAGTGGTCTGAAACTTATGACAGGGACCTCGAAGATATTTTTGCCGTTCAGGATGAACTTGCCAATTCAATTGTTGACCAGCTTAAAAAAAGCATTCAAATTCAGAAGCCTTCTAAATCACTCGTTAAAGTTCCGACTGAGAATATTGACGCCTATAATTTATACTTGAAGGGATTGTACAATTGGAATAAATGGTCGCCGGATTTTGTTTTGAAGGCAATTAAATATTTTGAAGATGCGTTAGCAATCGCTCCGGATTTTTCACTTGCATATTCACGATTGTCAGCTTGCTATATATTTTTAGGTGCTGCAGGTTTTATGTCGACTGATGTAGCCTATTCAAAAGCAAAAGAATATGCTAATAAGTCATCTGAAATTGATAGTTCTCACATTGATGCCCAAATTACGATGGGGATGATTAAATACTTTAACGATTGGGATTGGGTAGGTGCGGAGAAGTGTTTTCTTAAAGCGCTTGAAATAAATCCAAACTCAGCAGAAACTCACCAGTATTATGCACTTCTTCTTACTACTTTAGGATATCACAAAAAAGCTTTAAAGCAATGTGAGTATGCATATCAGATTGATCCCTTGAGTGCACCCATTAGCTATAGTTTGTCTTACGTCTATTACAATAACAACCAACCCGAAAATGCAATTGCTCAACAGAAAAAAACAATCGAACTTGATCCTGATTTTGGAGATGCATGGAATAGTATGGCCTGGATGTATCTGCGATCGAATAAGTATGATGAAGCAATTGAAATATTCAACAAGATATTAAATGAACCAACAAATATCATGAAAGCAAATTCCGGACTTAGTTATGCATATGCTAAGCTTGGTCAAACTGAACGAGCGATTGATTTCATTCGAAAAGCTGAGACGGCGGGATCAGAGCATTTAACAATTGATTTGGAACTTGCAATCGTATATACTGGGCTGGGTGAATTCGACAAAGCTATTGACTCGCTTCACAAGGCGATTGATAAACGTGTGGGTGGACTAAATTTTATAAATGGTAAATTCTGGAAAGAACTTCACGAGTATCCACGCTTCAAGGAAATACTGAAACGAATGAATTTACCATTGGAGTAGCACACTTCTCTTTATTTAAAAATATTTTATATTAAATTTTGGCTGTAAGTTTAACAGGAACTTACAAGTATCAACATTATTCTGGATTTGTTT
>CAZLJI010000136.1:0-6586 GCA_964559565.1 uncultured Ignavibacteriaceae bacterium
TTCCGGGAGCGAGGTGGGATCCAAAAGAGCGGTGCTGGCATGTATCGATCTAATACCAGTACCAGTCGATCAATGCCATCAAGTTTTATTACGAACAAGTTTTGGGCAGGCCGGTGAGGACGTATTATGTTCAGCGGCCCAGAACAGAGAAAAGGCTTCCGAATGTACTGAGTGAAGAGGAAGTTCGGTTAATTTTACACAGTAGCGATAACCTGAAGCACAAAGCTATCCTGTCACTGATCTATTCTGCCGGGTTGCGTCGTGGTGAATTGATAAATCTTAAGAGCAGTATAGTCTTTCAAGTGTGCAGCACATTTTGCGGGATGCCGTTTCCAGGGCCAGGATCCGAAAGAAAGTTACAGTTCATACCCTCAGGCACTGTTTCGCAACCCATTTAATGGAAAGCGGGGTGGATATTCGTTACATACAGGAATTACTCGGGCATTTGAGTCCGAAGACAACCGAAATATATACACATATAACTCAGCGTGGGCTTGGAAAAATAAAAAGTCCGCTGGATAATTTGGAAATTTAAATTGATTAAATTTGAAAGAATTGACCAGACGGCTATCTTGTTAGTGCATGATGGTAAATCTGAAGATGAAGAACGCAGAAATCAGAAAGTTTGACTTTCATTCAGTAGATGAAGTACACAAAACCATCCGAAACAGAGGAATAAATGCAACTAATCAGTCGCTAAGGTGAAAATAAATGCAATGCATATACACATACGTTAGCCACAAGTTGAAATAATGAATCTCAGAATGAGAAAAATTTTACTGACTGTTTTAATATCTTATTTGCCGATATGTCTTTGGGGACAATCGGAAACGAGTTATTTACACAGACTATATGATAACCTAAAACAAATCAAATCTGCATCCTACTTCTGGTATCAATCAGCAAGTGTCCTTTACGACACAATTCCTGTATTAAGCTACAATGTTTTTAAAAAAGAGTTTGATAATCAGGAAGACAAATTCGTTGGAGTAAGTATTGCCTCTTTTCTTATAGAAGATACAACCAAAATGGTTTATTTCTATGATGGAAAGGTTAAATCCTATCTGGATTGGGAAAACAAAATAATACCCGTTGATAGTTTTCAAAATAATCCATATCCATATAGAATTGTTTACCCTCCATTTTTCAATTATGTAAAGTGTCTTCTGAAATATGCGCTGGAAACACCTGACAATAAAATCGTTCAAGTATATGATTTAACTGATTCAATTTTAATAAGATTGACTATAAACGACAAGCTAGTTGAAGTTGTCGGCAGTAGTATTGTTTATGCAGATCCTTCCAACTTAACAGAAGAAAAATGGACAAAGTATGATATCTGGATAAACAAGATGAATAATTTACCATATCGATTGATAAAGCGATTCCCGGACAGGGTTTGTTGGGAGGAATGTAAAGAGATCAGAATCAATACAACCGATACAATTACTTTTATGGCTTCGGAATACTTTCCTGCTGACTTTAAGGTCATGCTTGTTGAGAGCGAACAGGCTATTGAGAAAAATCTGGAAGGGGTTGTTGCACCTGAATGGAAACTGAAGGATCCGGACAATAATGAAATCGCTCTGGATGATTTAAAGAGCAAAGTAATCATTACTCAATTTACTGGTATTGGTTGTGGACCTTGCTATCAGTCAATTCCATACTTAATAAAAATCAAGAACCAATTTAAGAGTGAAGAATTAGAAATAATAAGTATCGAAACCTGGAACACGAATAGTTCTATTATTAAAAAGCACATATCAAGCAGTAGTATCAATTATATGTACTTGATTTGTAACAGTGAAGTGAAATTAAAATATGGGGTACAATCCGTGCCCAGGTTTTATATTTTAGACGGTAAAAGAGTTGTCAGAAAAATAATAACTGGCTTTGACAAAGAAAGAACATATATCGAACTTCAGGAAGCAATAACCCAAATTTTAAATGAGTAAGAGAATAGAACAGCATCTGAGAGCAATTTGCTAATTTTTTAGAAATAAACGTAAACACAACCAGTGGCTAACAGCACCTATGCCCAATAGCCTATGAACGAGCAATTTGAAACAGCGTACCCCGCAGAAAAACTGTACCTTTGGACAGTGACGAACCCCGCAAAACGGCTACTGGGCATAGCTGCAAACCGTTATGCCACAGGGTTGTTATTTTGTTTTCGTGCTTGGCTCATTCTTTCTTATCTTTGTATAATTTAGATCATAATGAAACCAAGAGTATATATTGATACTTCAGTTGTGGGGGGATACTTTGATGAAGAATTTACTGAGATCACCAAGAAATTCTTCGATAGAGTATTTGCGGGGGACTTTTTAATCTTCTTCTCGGAAATTAGTGAAACTGAATTGTCTTTAGCTCCTGATTATGTGAAAGAATTGAAAAGTAAGATCCCAAAGGATTGTTATAGGTATCTTGAGTTGGATTCTGAGTCTAAATATTTAGCGCAAGTTTACATTGATGAGAAAATTCTTGGAATAGCAAGTTATAACGATGCTTACCATATCGCACTCGCTACCGTTAATCGGCTTGATGTTCTTGTAAGCTGGAATTTCAGGCACATTGTGAATTTTGATAAAATTAAACTATTTAATTCGGTCAACCTACGCTTGGGCTATCCTACCATTGATATTCGATCACCTTTAGAATTTACCGGCAATGAAAACAACAACTGAAAAATCATTCGATACTGTCAATTTCTTTCGCAACATAAAAGCCAAATTAGCTGAGAAATTAGCTACAATGACTCTTGAAGAGCAAAAGGAATTCTTAAAGATGGTTCGGGAAGGTAAAATCAAGATCGCTTGATCAACCCCGTGGCATAACATACGCGCAAAGGCCAGGCCGGACGATAGAATTACACGATTGTCAATTCGGCATTGTCGACTTACAATTTTCACGTAACTTCGACAATTGACAGTGCCGAATTGACAATCGACAATTATTCCTCCGGCCAAGGGCGCTGCACTTGAGCATTAGTGGTAACTCTATGACGACACTACAAAAATCAAACTGACGACAATGAAATTAAACATAATCTTATTTCTGAGCATCTTAACTTTATTTACTCCGTGCAGTGGGCAGACCTTTAATCCGAAAAAGAACACAGATCAGTTTAAAGAACTATTTGTAAAAGGCGACACCGTAAAAGAACTTGGAAGCAGCATTATGGTGATTTATCAAGACAAGAAAAATATTTATTGGTTTGGAAGTTGGGAAACTGGGGTGTATAGATATGATGGAAAGACATTGATTAATTTTACAACAAAGCATGGTTTGCCAAACAACAGAATTGATGAAATAAAAGAAGATAAATCTGGCAACATATACTTCACCAGTTGTTATCCAAATTCGACAATATCTAAGTTTGACGGAAGTACATTTACATTATTATCGGCAATCGCCAGCAATGACTGGAAACTTCAATCCAATGATTTATGGTTTAGACATACTTATCAAACTGAAAAAGTATATCGACATGATGGCATTACTTTATATGAATTACAGCTTCCTAAACCAGCTAAACTCTCCAATCCTTTTGAAATTTATAGCATTTATAAAGACAAGAAAGGAAACATTTGGTTTGGTACAAACCCTGTTGGAGTTTGCCGATACGATGGAAAATCATTTGAATGGATTACAGAAGAAGATGTGACAGAATTTCGCAACGAAGGTGCAAACGGAGTGCGTTCAATTACGGAAGACAAAAATGGCGACTTTTGGTTCAATACCGAATATCGTTATAGTGTTTACGACAGCACAACATTAAAAAGCAATAAATTTTACACAAGACACGAAAGCATAGGTGGTTTAGATGGGAAAAAGGACAGCGATTTGGACGAGTATCTATCAACAGTAAGAGACAACAATAATAATTTGTGGTTTGTAACCTATCGTAGTGGTGTTTGGAAATATGATGAAACGAAAGTCACTCATTACCCGGTTCAGCATAATTCAATAGACATTACATTATTCAGCATTTATAAAGACAACAATGGTGACCTTTGGCTTGGAACACACGAAAATGGAGCATTTAAATTCAATGGAACAACTTTTGAAAAATTTAGACAATGACGAAAGTCAGAAGAGCTGCCGATAACAGCGGTGAATAAATTATAATGTTGACAATATCCCAAACGACTTTCTTTGCCATTCTCGCAGGGGCTGGATTTACGTTCGTGGGTGTTCTAATATGTAACAAGTTATGTGCTTTTGAAAAGCTGAAAATTTAATGCGATTGGCGAAAATATAATGTACCTTTAACGGTGATTAAATCTCAGTGGAATGAACAAGGTAATGATAATCTGGCTAGTTCTATTTTTCGGACTTACCTATCAAGCATTTGCAAAATCTGGTGTTGCAAATGGCGGCTTCGAATTTATGTTGACAATAGTTGGCTTCCTTCTTTTGGTAGCAGGATTATTCGCGGGAATCGAATATTTGTTAAAAAACGGCAGGAATCTTTTTAACCGGTTCAAGGCTTTTTTGAAATAGAACATCTTAATTTCTAATAGCCCTGCCTGACGGCAGGCAGGCGCACCAGCGGCTGGCGTCTGAGCGTTATAACCTATAGAATAAATGTAAGGATGAAAAGTTGTTTGCAAATTATCTGGATGATAATTTTCCTGTTAAGTCTATCAGCGTGCAGTAATAATTCTTTAAGTAAAATGCAAGAGTCAAGATTTGACAGAATTGACTCTTTGCTTTTTGAGCAATCAATACTTCAGTCCACTACCGGCATTGCTGTAGCCATCGTTAAGGATACTACAATTATATATAATAAAGGATTTGGTTATTCGAACCTGGTAACCCGGGACACGGCCACCGGGAGGACAATGTTTCATCTTGGCTCTATTCCCAAATCTTTTGTAGCTGTTGCCTTGATGCAACTTGTTGAACAGCAATTGGTGAGCCTTGATTCGCTGGTAATTAAATATATTCCTGAGCTACAATTCAAGGACCCGCGTTATAAGAAGATCACTATCCGGCATCTTGCAACGCATACATCAGGGATATTTACGAACCGAAATCACGACTTTGATAAACCAAAAAACAGCGATGATGCATTGGATCAATTTGTACGTAGCCTTGATTATGATAGACTTCGGTTTAACCCAGGTGAAAAATTCAGTTATAGTGATTTTAATTATGATATTATTGGCGACATTATATACCGTGTTACAGGAATTCCTTTTGAAGAGTACATGAAAACTAATATTCTGCAACCTTCAGGAATGAAAGAATCGACCTTTTATTTACCAGATACCAATACCGTAGCACGCCCCTACATAGATCATTATGAAGAATGCAGGATTTCTCGCGGTTTTCTTTATCCGGTAAACCGTGAACATGCTCCATGCGGCACTTTGTTTTCAAACACAACCGAAATGTGCTGTTGGATGATGATGAATCTTCACAGGGGTAAGTTTGGCGATGAATCTGTCATTAAAGAAACATCTTACGAACAGATGTGGAAACCACAAAAGAAAACTGAATGGTCATCCAATTACTATGATTCAATAGCTATTGGCTGGTTTGCTGGGAATTATAATGGAAAAACAACCTATTTGCATAGTGGCACAGATCACGGATACAGGGCTATCTACTGCCTTATTCCAGAAGATAAATACGGGGTTGTAATTTTATCCAATTATAAGGAAACACCAGTCCATTACTTACTGGACAGAATACTATCCAGCTTATATGAAGTAAATGGTATTGATACTTCCTTCAACTTGATTTCAAAAGATGAGTACCCCAAGATCGTTGGGGAATACACAGACACTGCAAAAAATACAGTTACTATAACAAGAGAAGATGATCTGTTATATTTTAATTTCGATAACTCGAGCTGCTGCTTATCCAGTATAAGAGAAGGGAATATTCTGGCAGGTCAATATTACGAAAATCCGGGCTTGCCATTTTATTATGACCAGGCAAATGTATATTTAAGAAAAGAAATGGGTGAAAATAAAAGGTCAAAATACGTGATCAATTTATTCAATATGAGATTTGAGAAAGAATGAACTAACCTTGCACCGGGTTATTTCTTTATTGATATGATAAAGATAAAGAAATTCACGTTTAACGCGTTCCGGGTCAACACTTATTTGCTGTACGATGAGAGCAATGAATGCGTAATAATTGACCTCGAGTGCTATGAAGAGACTGAAAAAGAATAGCTTACAGAATTCATTCGATCTAATGGGTTGATTCCGGTACGACTACTTAACACCCATTCTCATATCGATCATATTGTTGGCAACCGGTTTATTGCCGAGAAATACAAGTTGAAGCTGTAAGCGGCATCGATCATCTGGATGGACAGGGAAGAATCCTTGACACTCACCTGGGAAAAGAGGGAGTTCATCATGAGAGAGAAAACGACCGATGCGAACAAGTTCTTCATGCATACAATTTTAGTGGAATAGATTCAATTGGAATAATGATAAATTGAAAATAAATTCAATAGACTTTGCACAAAAGTTAGCGCCAAACCTCGATAAAATATTTCTTGAAATATACGTACTAATGTTGTACATTTGTACGGCTAAATAGTTTAATATGGAAACAA
>CAZLJI010000137.1:0-6538 GCA_964559565.1 uncultured Ignavibacteriaceae bacterium
GACGATAATCCAGCTAATTGTAATACGTATGGCGGATTGTATCAATGGGATGAAGCAATGCAATACGTAACTAGTCAGGGTGCAAAAGGAATATGTCCTGCTGGTTGGCATATACCAACTCTCTCGGAGTTTATGACATTAGGTTCGACTGTGGTTGGAGATGCAAATGCACTTAAAGCTGTTTTGCAGGGAACAGGCAATGGTGCAGGAACAAACACAAGTGGTTTTACGTCATTGCTGGAGGGTGACCGTTTCGACAATGGTTACTTTGAAAATTTATCAGTCGATGCTTACTTCTGGAGTTCTCAACAGTATGATGCAACGGGCGCTGGCAATCTTAATCTTTATTATAATGATGATATAATCTACCTGGGACTCAACGACAGCAAGGAATATGGTTTTAATGTTAGGTGCATCAAAGATTAAGATTTAAGTAAAATGAAGAAAAATAATTCACTCAATAAATTTAGAAAGCAAAACTATGAAAAACATTTTTTACTTTTTTGCTGTGTCGTTGCTGTGTAGTTACACAATACCTGCTCAAACAGGACCAGACACAATTCAAGTTATTGCAGGTTGGAATTTAATTGGTTCACTAAACACAGGTTTTATGCAAAGCATTCTCAGTACAGAGCCACAAGGAATAATTCTCGGTTCGGTATACGGATATAATCCCGGATCTGGTTATCAGGCAGCCGATACATTAAAGAGAGGAAAAGGATACTGGGTAAAGGTTAGTCAAAATGGAATAATAATATTTGGTTCTACATTAAATTGCGGGACTGTGAGTTACGATGGAAAAATTTATAATACAGTAATTATTGGAACACAATGCTGGCTGAAAGAAAACCTAGATGTGGGATTAACGATACTGGGAAGTCAGGACCAAGAAAACAACGGTGCTATTGAGAAGTATTGTTTCAATGATTATCCAAATAACTGTACTGTTTATGGTGGCTTATACCAGTGGGATGAAGCGATGCAGTATCTAACAACACCAGGCACACAGGGAATCTGTCCAAATGGTTGGCACATACCAACACTTGCAGAATTTCAGACATTAGCAGCAACAGTAAATAATGATGGTAATGCACTTAAAGCTATTGGACAGGGAACGGGAGGTGGAGCCGGAACAAACACAAGTGGATTTTCCGCGTTGTTGGCGGGCTTCCGTGACAACTTTGGTTACTTCTTCGGTTTAGGTTCCCACGCTTACTTTTGGAGTTCTACGGAGGACGATTCAATGTATGCATATTTTCTTGACCTAGTCACCAATGTTAGTAATATCTACATGTTCGCCAATCTTAAGAGCTTCGGGTTTAGTGTTCGTTGTATTAAGGATTGAGTAAGAATGAAAAAATTTTCCATAAGTATACTTCTTTTATGGATTGCTAATTTTTCTTTTGCACAAATTATCACAGTCAGGGTTGATAACCTTGTTGAGGAAAAAGTCGCATTGGCTTCTCTGTCAGGTGAAAAGATTTCTTTTATTGATTCGGTAAAAGTTAAAAATGAGAATGGACTTAATTTTAGTCTAGCAAATCATCATTTAGGAATTTATAGATTAACTTTTGATAATAAAGTTCCGTCTCTGCAAGGCAGAGCCGAGACAAGTTGGATTGATTTTATTTATGATAATGAAGATATAAAAATAGAAACAGACGAGAATGATATTCTTGATAGTTTAAATGTTGTTAAATCAGAATCGAATAAAATTTATTATGAGTTCCTCAAGCGCAATAAAAATTATAAAACAAAATCAGAACTGTTGCAATTAATTCTTGCCCGTTATCCAAAGGAAGATGACTATTACCAAACCACCAAAGAAAAACTAATTCAGATTCAGGAAGATTATCTTTATTTTGTAAACGTAAC
Source organism: uncultured Ignavibacteriaceae bacterium (assembly GCA_964559565.1). Taxonomy (GTDB): domain Bacteria; phylum Bacteroidota; class Ignavibacteria; order Ignavibacteriales; family Ignavibacteriaceae; genus IGN2. Next base: position 1,876 of record CAZLJI010000137.1, read on the forward strand.
TGCTCAGGCAAATCCAAATTCATTTGTTGCAAGATATGTTCGAACTGCTCAACTGCCGGTTATAGATGTTGAAATTCCTTTTGATCAGCAGCTCACTTACTTAATAACTCACTCACTTGATAATGTTAATTTCTATGATGACGGATTAATTTACTCTGACGCATTCACGAATAAAACAATTGAGTATCTCACTTACTACAGAAATCCACAGCTACCATTAGAGCTTCTTGAAAAAGAATTTATTTCAGCAATCGATACAATTCTTAACAAAGCAAAGGTAAATGAAATAGTTTATACCCATATTGTAGAATACCTGCTTGATGGATTTAAGAAATTCGGATTTGATAATGTAATAAACTACATAGTTGAGAACTATGTTATAAAAGATGATTTGTGCCTGGATGAAAAGCTTACGATCGTGCTCGACAGACGAATTCAGCAGGCAAAGAATTTCAAGATTGGTAATGTTGTGCCAAATATCATTTTGCCTGATTCATCAGGCTCAATGATTGAACTAAGTAAAATAGATGCTGAAAAAACTTTAATTATTTTTTATGCTAGCTGGTGCCCTCACTGCCAGAAACTGCTTCCAGAGATTTATGATCTGGATAAAAATCAGCAAGAGAAAAAGTTTGAAGTAATGGCAGTTTCGATTGATACATCAAGAGTCGATTGGTTAAACTTTGTGAAGAATAATAATCTTAAGTGGATAAATGTTTCTGATCTTGAAGGGTGGAATGGAAAGGCGGTAGCAGATTATTATATCTATGCAACACCGACGATGTTCCTGGTTGATATGAAGTTAAAGATAATCGGCTTGCCTATGAACATTGAGGAAATTGAGTCTTTAAGTCATTAGTATGTTCATATACCAATTATAATAAATATATTACATTTCATAAAAGATTGTCTAATAGAGACTTAAGAGTTACTAAACTTACTTTCCCGAGATTACCTGCAAACAGTTTCTATAGCAAATCTGTTTTTAAAAAAAAGATCAGATAGACAAATAATTTCATCAGGGAAAGATTTTATTCCTTGCTAATTAACAATAGTTGCGGAGAGTCAGGGACAAGTTTCATTTATAAAATTATTACAAATTTATCCTGTATTATACACTTTTTTAAAAGTTATACTAAAACTCTTCTATGAAAAGCTCAGAACTCTTAATCTTGAACTATAAATTTTAGCGGGTTATCAAGAAGTCTTTGCGGCACTAAAAAGTGTTGGCTTTTTTCTTATTCAAAAGAAAATATTTGATGGACTCCACTTTGGAAACATTTATAATAAGTTGCTAAAATACCTTTTCGAACTGCACGATAATTATTAATAAACATAGTCAAAGTCTGCTTTAAACTTACTTGCTAAATGGCAAAATATGCTGATTATAAGCTAATATCGCAACATTTAAGTTGATTTTAAATATTTTGTCAACTATTTTTTCATTGTATTATTTTTCATTTGTTGAATTGTCTTGAACTAATTTCCACATATATAAATGGAATTTAGGAGTCTAGTTCAAACTATCGGCAGACAGGAGGAGGATTGATGATAGTTAATAAAAATGATTTCCATTCCTTCCTAAAAAAAGTAAATAATGGTTTGGGAAATTTCAGCGAAGTTATTGTCCCTTACCGTGCAAGGTCGGATGATGAAAAACCCACATTTCATTTCCTGCGTTTTGAAGAAAGTAAATCACCAAATTTAAATTTCTTCAGAACTGTCGACCCACTCAAAATTCTTTTCTATCTCACACGTGAAAAGGTTTATCCTCTCAAAGAAAAAATTCATTCAAGAGCAATTGTTGGTGTAAAAGCGTGTGATCTTAAAGCTTTACATTTGCTAGATAAAGCCATGCTTCAAAGTGGTTTTATCGATCCTGCTTATAAACTATGGAGGGATAATACTCTTATAATTTCTTCCGATTGTGATCATTTACATGAAACCTGCAGTTGTAATTTAGTTAATGGTCATCCTTATCCTTCCAACGGATTCGATCTTAATCTTTCTGTAGTTGATGGAAATTATTTTATTGAAATAGGCTCAGAAAGATGCCAGGAATTTATTGAGCTGATGAAGAAGGAAATCTCTGTAGGAAATTCAACTGCCTCTGATCAGGGACTTGTGAAATCAAATCGTCAAAATATTTTCGATCAATTGTGCAAGAAGAATGATCATCTCGACCATGCAGGAGACTATTCCGAATTTAGAAAAGTCAAACATAAAAGTTGGGAGGATTCATCGAAAGAATGTATAGGCTGCGGTGCATGCACTAATATATGTCCAACCTGTTATTGCTTAATACTTAATGATGAATCATCAGAAAAAGAATTTGTCAAAGTCCGTTCGTACGATTCTTGTCAGTGGTTTGGATATGCAAGAGTTGCTGGCGGCGGAACACCTCGACCAAAAATGACAGAAAGATTCCGCAACAGGTATTTATGCAAGTTCGATTATATGCAGAAAAATTTTGGTGAAATCGGATGCACTGGCTGCGGAAGATGTACTGAGGCTTGTGCTGCTAAAATTGATTTTCGTGAAGTTGTAAAAAATGTCAGCTCTTTAGCTCAGGAAGTAAACTAAAAACATTACAGGAAATGTTATGCAAAATCCTTACGAAGTTATTCCTGCTGAAGTTTACGAAGTAATTCAGGAATCACCTTTAATAAGAACGTTAAAGTTCAAACCGAAGAAGCCAATCCCTTTTAAAACCGGACAATTTATCGAAGTAGGTTTACCCGGGGTTGGTGAAGGTCCATTTACTCCATCTTCATCTCATTACACAGTTGATGATATGGACGTGACAATTATGAAAACCGGATTTCTTACAGAGTATGTTCATAAACTTCATGCCGGTGCAACAATAGGAGTTCGAGGTCCTTTCGGTTCTAATTATCCCCTGGAAAAATTTAAAGGTAAAGATGTTTTAATTCTTGGCGGAGGCTGCGGACTCGCACCACTGCGCTCACTCTTCCTGACAATGCTTCACGATAATAAAGATTATAACAGCATCACTTTCTTAGCTGGTGCAAAGACTCCAAAGGATTGTTTGTACAAAGATGAAGTTACTGAATGGCGGAAATATGATAATGTAAAATTCATCCGTGCTGTTGATGAAGTTCCTCCCGGTGAACGATGGGAAGAAGAAGTTTGTCTTGTTACAAAGCTTCTTCAGAAAATTAATATGAAACCAGATGGCAATCCCGCAATTGTTTGCGGTCCTCCTGTGATGATGAAGTTCGGGACATTTGATTTACTCAAATATGGTTACAAGGAGGAGAATCTTTATCTCTCAATGGAAAAGAAAATGTATTGCGGATTCGGACAATGCAGACACTGCGTTATCGGAGGTTACTATGCCTGTAAAGACGGCCCTGTTTTCACTTACAATCAGATTAAAAATGAGGAGGCAATATGGGATTGAAGAGATTGTTTATTGATATACCCGTTTTGCTGGAATCAAATATCAATGCTGAAGAAATTCAGTGCGAGTATTTATATCATAATAAAAACAGTGGTGCTTTCAGTCTTCTTGAAGTAGCAGAATTTTCTGCATACTGCAGGCAATGTAAAGAAGCATACTGTGTTGATGCCTGTCCAAAGGAAGCTCTTGAACATCAGGAGAACGGATTGATTAAAAGATATAATATGCGCTGTGTCGGTTGTAAAAGCTGTGTTCTTGCCTGTCCTTTCGGAACGATTTTTCCTGAAGTAATTAATTATATAACAGCCAAATGTGATTACTGTTTGAATCAGCTTGAACAAAAACCTGATTACGAACCAGCCTGTGTTCAAACTGCACCGGCAAATTCTTTTCTTATGAAAGAAGTAGTTGAAGATCATAAACAGAATATTTTCTATGTTGGAAATCATCTGGCAGTTAGAACTCCCAACTGGCTGAATAAGGAGGGAAGATTATGAACCTCGAATTGTTTTTTTATCTGCTAATCTTTCCCGGATTTTTATTCACAGCAATTCTTGGATTAACTGTCGGCTGGGTTGACAGAAAAGTTTCTGCAAGATTTCAGTACCGGGTTGGTCCTCCATTCTTACAAAACTTTAATGATTTCTTTAAGCTGCTTGGGAAAGAGACTATCATTGTAAAAGATGGTGTTCACTCAATGTTTGTGGTCGCGCCGTTTATCTCGTTTGCGATGTTGGTGCTTGTTTCTGCAATCGTAGGCACTTCACTTTTCTTTAATATCAGCTTCGGGGGAGACTTAATGGTCATAATGTATCTGCTTATGATTTTCTCCGTAATGGTTGTACTTGGAGGGTCATCATCGGGAAATGTTTATTCAAGTCTTGGTGCAGGAAGAGAAATAAAGCTTCTTCTCGCAGATGAACTGGCATTTATTCTTGTCCTTCTTGTACCGATAATTAAATCAGGTTATCAGCTTGATCTTGGAAATATTTTAGCTGCTCAGTCAGATGGAATGTTTATCGGTTCTGCTTCGGGAATAATCGCTTTTATAATTGGACTATTATGTATCCAGGCAAAGATGACCTTGCCGCCATTCCATATCCCTGAAGCTGAAACTGAACTTGTTGAAGGACCATTTATGGAATACAGCGGTCCACCATTAGGATTCTGGAAGCTTAATCATTTTATGATGTATGTGGTATTTCCGTTTCTGCTTGTTCTTTTATTTTTTGCTCGAAA
>CAZLJI010000138.1:0-6518 GCA_964559565.1 uncultured Ignavibacteriaceae bacterium
CTTTGGAATATCTTCCTTTTCCGTCGACAACTATTTGTAAACTTCTGATCGCTGAATCCGTGTTGTCTTTAAGCAGATATGCTCGCCCGATATAGTAATAAGCATCAAGCTTTAAACTTTCATAATCACCAGAATTATTTTTATCTATTGATTCCTTGAGATTAGCAATCGCAAAATTTACCTGGTTCTTATCATAAGATTTAAACAAGCCAATAAAATCAGATTCTGCTGACTTCAAATAGGTAATCCCTATTATATAATGTGTGTAAAAAATAGATTTTTCATTCTGATGTTCGGTGATATCCTGTTTCAAAAATTCTATTGCTTTTGGAAAGTCTTTCTTATCAATAGCATTCATACCCTGCTGAAATAATGAAGACGCTCTTCCCCGCGTTAGATTCGAATTTTCAAATTCATTCGGGAATAAATTCTTTTTGTAATCAGGTGTTAGTGATGATGATACGACAAACAATCCAATATAAGTTACCATAATCACTGCTAAAACCGCGAATGCATATTTAAATGCACCTGTTCTTTTTACTAAAGAGTTAACAATTATACCGCTCTGCTTTAATTCTGGTTTTTGAGAAATGGATTTACTAACGTGATTGGTAATCACAGAATATTCATTCTTCAACTCCTCATATTCTTTTTTGCATTCGCTGCATTCTATAAGATGTTCGCTGACTCTACGATTAAGTATTTGTATAAGCTTATCATCGGATTCATCGCCTGCTTCGTTCATAATATAGGAAGCTATTAATTCTTCAGGAATATGCTCACCTTTCGACAATGATGGCTCAAGATTTCTATAAAACTTCACGAAAGATTTTATCTCATTGTCGGATTCAGAATATTGATGAAGCAATTTCATCTCAATTTCAGATAAATTATCCTTTTCCAGCAGTTCTAATATTTTTTCAAATTTTTCCATGCTACCATTTTTAGTTTTTATCAACCATGTAGTATCCCAATTAATTATTTCGTGACATTCATTCTAACTTATCTTTAAGCTCGAGCAAAGTTCTGTAAAACATCTTTTTTACTGCAGCCTCATTTTTATTCAATTTTTCAGCAATTTCATTGAATTTCAAATCGCCCCAAAATCTTAGCTTGATAATTTCCTGTTTTTCTTCGCTAAGTGTGCTCATAAGTTTTAGAATGCTCTCTGCGTCTATTACATCAGAAGCTTCTGTTAATTTATCTGGAGCTGGGATATTTTCTTTTAGATTTGTGAATGTTCTGCTTTTTTCTGATTTGTACCATCGTACAAAATTTAAAAACAGCACCCTTCTAAGCCATTTCTCCGGTTCAATTATGTTCTGATACTGTTCAGCAAAAGAAAGGTAAACACTCTGCGTCAAGTCATCAACGTCATCCAGGTTTGTGATTCTTTTCTGATTGTACTTTGATAAGTAATAAGAATAGGAAATCTGGCGAATGTATCCGGAAAGCTTTGAGAAAGATTGAGAGTCGCCTTCTTTCGATTTCTGAAGAAGGAGATTTAGCTCATTACCGGAAATATTTAAATAATCGATTTTTTTCTCTTTATTTTTGTCACGAAATTACTAAACTTGATACTAAGTTAAAAAATTGACCTAAATATGAAATTTCTTTTTGCTCTAACAATATCACTGATATCTGTTAATATTTATTGTCAGCCCGAATTAGATATCAAACCTAATAGGATTGAATTTGAAGATCTCTTCAACCGGTTCGATTATACATTTTTAATCAATAAGGGAAACCAGATTCTCATTATTGACAGTCTTAAGTACGAAAATGCAAAGTATATAATAGATTTTGAGAATAATTTGCAATTGCCGATTGCAATCGTACCTGACGATACAATAAGAATGAACGTAACACTATCAGCTTTCTATAATATTACCATCTCGGATACTTCCGACACAATACTTATCTATAATAATGGGATAATTGATCCGGAATCTTTAAGAGTAAAAATTAATTTCTTTGAAGATGAATTTGGTGAATTTAATGGCGTAGTGAGAGACAGATTGGCTCCACTTGATAGTGCTATCGTTCACTTCTTTTATAATGGTATTTATTTACTAGATACGACAAGAACAAATTCTTCCGGATTTTACAGCAAGATCCTGCCCGAAGGAGAGTATACAATCGGCGTTGAAAAGGAAGGATACTATGTAGTTTTTCATGACAGTACCTACGATCCCTTCTTCGCTGAATTTGTGGAACTCGATTCGGGCGATGTTAAAACCATAAATTTTAATTTAAAGAAGATTGATGACCCTGATCTTTCAGTGAGCGGACAGATCATAGATTCAATAAATGGTATAAATGTCAACAAGGGAATAATAATTGTTCGAACCGGTACTCACGTACCGACTCCGCTGAACAAAGGAAATTCAACTCTATTGGATACATTAAATGCATTTGCCGGATTCATTAGATCTGATGGATCATATTCTGTAAACATTCAATCACCTGATTATTATTATTTACAAGCTTATACGAATAATTTTCTTCCCGGTTATTACAATGATGAAGGAATTGCATCCGTCTATTGGCAGAATGCTGATTCAATCTTAATCGACAATAACATCATCGATAAGAACATATCTCTGATCAGAGATTCTTCATATGGTGCTGGCAGTATCAGTGGAGCAATATCGTTTACATCATTCACAGATCAATCAGATTATGAAGGGATTACAATTCTTGCTAAGAATATTCAAAATGGCGCATTATATTCATATAATTTTGGAAAAGATCTGGGCAGCTTCAAAGTTTCAAACATTCCTTACGGTACTTATGAGTTAGTTGCTCAAAAGATAGGGTTAGATAATGCATTCAGTCAAACCGTGGTTATTGATCCATTGAATAATCAGATTACAGGCATCAATCTTAATTTCATTATTAATAATGTTAAAGAAGATAACATATTACCAGGTGAATTTATTCTTTATCAGAACTACCCAAACCCATTTAATCCTTTAACTAATATTTCTTTTTACTTACCATCAATTTCGAATGTAAAATTAAATGTGATAAATATTCTTGGAGAAACTGTTGCAAATCTGATTGATGATGAACTAACTCAGGGGATGCATTCTGTTATTTTTGATGGGAGTAGTTTGGCCTCTGGTGTTTATTTAGTGGTACTTGAAACTAGTCAATTCAGGTTTAGCAGAAAAATGATTTTGCTTAAGTAAATAGAGCCTGTCCGTAACTCATTTCTATTCTTATTTCAACTAAATAGCTCTCTGAAAGTTTTATTACTAATAAGTAAATTTACTTCTGAATTAATAATATTATTTAGAGTTGAAAGAAAAATTACAAAGCAATAAAAGTTTAATTAAGCGTGGACTCAAGACAACACTTGTTGGAATTATCGCCAGCTTGGTTCTCGCCGCAGTTAAAATTTTTACGGGAATTATTGGAAATTCTTATGCTCTTATTGCTGATGGCATTGAATCACTTACAGATATTTTTACTTCTTCAATTGTTCTAACCGGATTATACTTTGCTGCTAAACCAGCTGATGAGGATCATCCGTACGGTCATGGAAAAGCAGAACCTTTTGCGGGGATAGCTGTTTCATTCGGAATTTTTATCGCTGCAATGGTAATAGTTATTCAGAGTTTATATGAAATAATTACTCCGCACCACGCACCGGCACCATTCACTCTTATCGTGCTCATTATTGTTATAATCATCAAAGAAGCACTGTTCAGATTTGTAATAAAAGTAGGAACCACCGTGAATAGTATTGCAGTTAAAAGTGATGCATGGCATCATCGCAGTGATGCGATAACTTCTGCAGCAGCATTTATCGGAATTTCAATTGCTCTGATCGGCGGAAACGGATATGAATCAGCTGATGACTTTGCTGCACTTTTTGCATCTGTTATAATTATTATAAATGCTTATCGCATCTTCAAACCAGCTTTATATGAATTGCTTGATACGGCACCACCAGCTAAAACAATACAAAAAGTCAGAGACGTTGCAATTAAAGTTGAGAATGTAATGGGAATAGATAAATGCTTCGTCAGGAAGATGGGTTTTGATTATTTCGTAGATATTCACGTTTTGGTTGACGCAAACCTGCCGGTATTCAAAGGACACGAAATCGCACACAAAGTTAAAGATGAATTGATGAAAGAATATTCTAACATAAGTGATGTATTAGTACACATTGAACCATATTTTAGAGAAAAATGATTAATTCAAGTAGACAAATAATAATAAAAGATAAACTGCTAAAGTATCTTCCATTTCTTACAAAGGAATCATTTAAAGAGATTGATGAATTTTTTCAGGCGGGAATTTTTCAAAAAATAGCCAAGGGTAAAATTATATCAGTTGAGGGTGATGCCTGTAATTATTTTTCATTTTTGCTTAAAGGTGTAATCAAGGTCTTTAAAGTAAGTGCAACCGGAAGAGAAATCACTCTTTACAGGATTGATGAGGGGGGTTCCTGTATTTTAACCGCTTCGTGTATTTTATCAAGCACTTCATTTCCCGCTTTGGCAATTACAGAAGAAGACTCTGAGGTTTTAAGTATTCCGGCAAATCTTTTCAAAGAATATATTACTAAATATCCTGTATGGCAGGAATATGTTTTTAATCTGATATCAGAACGTCTTGCAGATGTAATTGCAATTGTTGAAGAAATTGCATTTAAACAGGTTGATTTAAGAGTTGCAGAAAAGCTAACCCTATTCATTAATAAGAATATAAATCCTATCGAAATTACACATCAGGAATTAGCGGGCGAAATTGGCACTTCGCGTGAAGTTGTAAGCAGAATACTAAAAGATTTTGAAACTAAAGGAATTTGCGAAATATCTCGTGGTTCAATTAATATCCTCGATCCGCTGAAATTATCAGCCCTGCAAAAAAAATAATAGTTCGGTGACATTGTCACATACTTTCCATCTTTAGCTCATTAGTTTTGTTCCAACAACAAATTAACAATTAATAACTAGTGGAGAAATAAAAATGAAAAAGAACGTTGGAAGCGCAGATAAAGTCATCAGAATAATTCTTGGTGTAGCGATAATTGCTTTTGGTATTTACAGCCAGAGCTGGTGGGGTTTGGTTGGGATAGTTCCGTTATTCACAGCATTTATTGGTTGGTGCCCTGCTTACAATCTAATTGGAGTTTCAACAGATAAGAAAGTTAATGTTGAAAAAATGAGCTTAAAGAACTGATCCGGGTTTATAAAAGCTGCAACCAGTTCTATTATTACAACCGAGGGAATGATTCTAATATGAATTATTCCCTCTTCATTTTTTAAATACATAAAACTATGTCACTATTAATCAAAACCAATTACTATTTATGTGTTATGACACTTAAAGGAAAAACAATGAAAAAAATTAAAGTTATACTTGTGCTATTAGCTTTCCCGATTATTCTGTTTTTAGGTTGTTCTGAGGAAAGTACTACTGAACCAACGCCAACCGTTACTGCACCATTAAGCAAATTAAGTGACATTCAAGACAAAGTATTTAATACAAATTGTGCTGTTTCTGGATGTCATGGTGCTTCAAATACACAGGCAGGATTATTACTGACTGCCGGCAACTCATTCTCGAATCTTGTGAATGTACAGAGCATTCTTTTTCCGCAATTTAAAAGAGTTCAACCAAATATTAGTGCAAATAGTCTGCTTATTAAAATTTTAAAAGGTGAAGTATCACCAAGAATGCCATTAAACAGAGATCCTCTTTCAGCGGCAGTAATTGATTCGATTGCAAAGTGGATTGACAATGGAGCTTTAAATAATTAATAACATTTCATAAACAAAATCCAAGGAGGAAAAAATGAAAAACTTTATCATTACTAGAATCTTCGCAGCGATTATTATTTCTGCAATGATTACATCACTGAACTTTGCTCAAAATTGGCAGAATCAAAATTCAAATACCAGCAATCAACTGAAAGGAATTCAGATGATAAGTTCAACTGAAGGTTGGGCTTGCGGAGATGCAGGAACAATGCTTCATACCACTAATGCAGGTGCAAACTGGTCCCTATTAACCTTAACAGGCTCAGATCTTCATCAGATTGTATTTAAAGATTCGAGCACCGGGATAGTCGTTGGAGATAACGGAACTGTGTTTACAACAACTAACGGAGGAACAAACTGGATATCAAAAACCAGCGGCACTTCGTTACAGTTAAGAGGAGCTGGTTTTGCCGGTGGCTCTACATTTTTTGCAGTGGGTGATGACGGAGCTGCAGTTAAATCGACGGATAACGGAAATACCTGGAATACTCTGAATTCCGGTACAACTGAAAGACTTCTTTGTGTTGCTGCTGTTGACCAGAATGTTTGGGTCGGTGCTAGAAATGGTTTGATGTTATTTTCAAGTAACGGAGGGACATCTTTCACTTCGATGATTAATCCTGCTACCGATGACATTAAGGACATTCAGTTTATTAATACATCAATTGGATTTGCAGCTGGCAGCAATTCATTCTTTATGTATACAAGTAACGGCGGCGCTAATTGGACACCTCGTTC
>CAZLJI010000139.1:0-6517 GCA_964559565.1 uncultured Ignavibacteriaceae bacterium
TAGTAGTGGTAATCCTACTTTCTTTTTTCTTAGCACTGCTTGGAACTCCGCCGCTCCTCTGGTTAAAGGAGAAACATATTCCGCCAGGCTTCGCAGTACTAATTGTCATGGCTGCTATGGCAATTATTCTAATTTTGATTGGCATTCAGATCGGTACTTCATTCAGTAGTTTTTCAGATGATCTCCCTTTATTGCAATCAAGAATACGAGAACAACTACTTGAGCTTATAGTGCTGCTGAAAAGCAGAGGCATCGTTGTCCAGGAAAATTTTTTCCTGGAGTATGTTAATCCAGAAACAATAATGAAGCTTACAGCAGATTTGTTAACGGGCTTAAGTTCCGTTCTCTCCGATCTTGTTTTAATTCTGCTGACTGTAACTTTTATTTTGCTTGAAGTCTCAAGCTTTCCTATAAAGCTTCGTAAAGTACTTGGCGATCCAAAGCAGAAATTTCCTCAGTTCACCAAATTCGCCAATGATATGAAGCGCTATATGGTTATTAAAACTTTCATGAGTTTAGCTTCGGGCATTTTGATAGCTGTTTGGTTATACATTCTCGGTGTTGATTACCCAATTTTATGGGGCTTTCTTGCTTTTCTGCTTAATTACATTCCCAACATAGGATCTATAGTTGCTGCAATTCCAGCGATCATTTTAGCAGTGGTTCAGTTTGGATTTGGAAGTGCTTTGCTGGTGGCAGCAGGGTATTTAGCAGTTAATTTTATCGAAGGTAATGTTATAGAGCCAAGACTGATGGGAAGAAAACTGGGGCTATCTACGCTGGTTGTCTTTCTCTCGCTAATTTTTTGGGGAGGCTTACTTGGGTTTATAGGTGCAATTCTCTCAATACCTCTGACGATGACAATGAAGTTTGCATTTGAGAGCAGTGAAAGCACAAGATGGATTGCTGTGCTGCTTGGATCAGAAAAGATGGATGAAGTTTATGCTCCAATATTCAGCAAGAAAAAAAATAAAGCTAAAAAAACTTCTAACTGAACATTCATTCACCCAAAGGATTTAAATCCTTTTTCATCCTAATGGACGATTGAACCGATTTGAATTTCTCTATATTATTATGCGTAATGAAATAACTCAAAAGAGATTGGGTCAGCAATCATCGCCCTTAAATTGTTACCTGGTTTAGTATTTCATTTCGCATATATCCCCCTAATCCAGCTGTAAATTAAACGCTCATTTACGGCTGGAATTATTTTAGATACATACCACAACAAGAATGTTTAAAATTAAGTCAATTCTATTCTTCCTAACTTTTCTAATCAGTTCTTTTCAGATTTAGCGACATTACATTATTTAAAAATCGGACGGATGTAATCCTTTTTTCATCCCTTTGGACGATTGAACTCATATCAATTTCTACTTATTATTGCAATAGTAATGAACGAACCAACAAAGTGATCAGGTAAAAATGCATAGTAATATATTTATAATCCTGTTTGTTAATTCATTACACGTATAACGACATGATCCGGCTGTAAATATCTAAATTAAACAAATATGATTTGCAGCTGGATTATTTATTTAGTATGCCTGGTCTTGAATAATCAAATTTAGTTCAATTCTATTCTTTTCACTTTGCTGATCATTTCTCTTATCACCTTTAGTAACGTCACGTCAAATAAAAATCAGACGGAAGTAATCCTTTTTTCATCCTTTTGGACGATTGATCTGTGAGACATTTCTTTATATCATTGTAGTGCATCATATATCTCTCCCTCCCGGCTGTAAACTTCATTTTCATTAATTTACAGCTGGGAATTTTTATGAAATAATAACAAATAACTAAATGGTTTGTAGTCCAGTAATCATTTGAACGTCCAAATGTCTGTTTTCCCCTCTAAGATCTCCATATCTCATCGTGACTAATAATCGATAAAATTGCCAATAAGGTTTAATCCCTTTTTCATCCCTTCGTCCGATTGATTCAACTTGCATTAGTAGTTACCTTTATCACAGAAGTAGAAGCAATTGAGATTTTTATAATTAAATGAAAGGAATAGACAATGTCACAAAATAATAGTGTTAAAGGTTTTCTTATAGGATTTTTAGCAGGCGGTGCTGTAGGAGCAATAGCTGCGTTATTAACCGCTCCAAAGAGTGGTAAGGAACTTCGGGGAGATATAAAACAAAAGTCTGGTGAATACTTAGATGAAGCTGATAAATATTTTATGGAGAAGAAAAACCAGGCCAGTAAAATGATTAATGAAGGCAAAAGGAAATACTCGATGATATTGAATGATGTAAAATCAAAACCTGTAACAATCCTGAAAGATGCTGAGGAGGTTTATAACGACGCAAAAGTAAAAACAAAAGAAATGTTACATTCTGGTAAGGAAAGAATAGAAACAGAAGCTGATAGACTGAAATCTTCAGTTGAAGCAGGAATAGAGAGTTATAAAAAAGAATCTAAGAATATATAATTCATCAAAATGGATACAATAGAAATTTTAACTGTAATATTGCTCATATCAGCATCAGCTCTTAGTGTAGCACTGATTTATTTTATTTATAAGATAGTTAAATCGGTGCATTCCATTAGTGCGGATATACATGGATTATCATACAAACTTGATCCACTAATTCAATCGACTTTTGTGCTTTCAGAAAAGCTAACTCATGCCACCGATGAAGCGGAATCTCAGCTTCAAATATCAAAATCAATAATTAGCGATGTCAGAGAGCGCACGGATAAAATTCTGAATCTAGAAACTAAAATTCGTGGTCGGATCGAGGATGCTGTGATTCCTCTGCTAACAAACCTCCGGGCACTACGAAATGGTATTAGTTCATTTTGGAGCACCTTAAAAAGTAAGTAGAAGAAATAACTTAGTTTAATAAAAAGAAAGATTAAGATACTGTATAAGACAATGCATCCTAATCTAAAAATAAAAAGGAGTCACACTATGCGTTACTATTTTGTCATAATTGTAGCATTATGCTTGTTGGGTATTTCAAACAAGTTAGATGCGCAAGTAAATGTAATAAATCTGGAAAGCCAGCCAATCTGGGGACCTACAGGTTATGACTACGTTGAGAATTATTACCTGCCGGACATAGATGCATATTACAATGTTCCTCAACATCGTTACTACTATTATAATAATGGAAACTGGCGGAACAGCACATATTTACCATTCAATTTAATTAATCATGACTACTATAATTCCTATAAAGTGGTAGTAAATGAGAAGGAACCATGGCGTAATCATAAAAAATACAGGGAAAAATACTTTTCATATAAAGATCGTTACGATCAACAGCAAATATGGAACAGCAATGATGAAAAGTATTTCGCGAATAAGCATCATCCTCAGCATCAAAACTGGCTAAAGCAGCAAAACCATGATAATGGTAAGCACAAAGGATGGTATAAAGAAAATGAAAAGAAGAAAAGTCAGGCGGATAATAAGCAAAAAGGCAAGGATAAAAAGTAATTGAAATTTATAAAGTGCGAATACAAATGCATACTGAAATAATATTTTGTTAAATAAACCAGGAAAGGATTAAAACCTTGAATGCAAAAACATTAGGCATTGTCATAATCGTAATCGGTTTGGTGATGACTATTTATACCGGATTTAATTATGTAACACGAGAAAAAGTAGTTGACATTGGAGATATCGAGATAACCGCGGATAAAAAAAACACTGTAGACTGGGGACCATATGTTGGTATAGGAGTAATTGTGATTGGCGGAGTTGTTTTTTTAGCCGGAAGAAAAAAATAGTTCAAACAATAAATAATCTCTATTTACGGAGATCCGGTCAATAATAATATTATGAAAGGAAAAATGTTATGTCACTGATTACATTAGTAATTGTTTTGGTAGTTGTCGGAGTTGTTCTCTGGCTTATTAACAGCTACATCCCGATGCAAGCAACCATTAAGAAAATTTTGAATGTTGTAGTAGTTGTTGCAGTTGTTCTCTGGCTATTAAGTGCATTCGGAGTCATCGGAAGCCTTGACACTGTTCGAATTGGATAGAAAGGATATTCGTGTTCTTCTGAGTTAATCCCATTGAGGATTAAACAATTCGGGAATATTCTGCAATACTCGATCATTTATTTGATGCAGGGATAAGCAAAACTTATCCCTGCTGATATAAATCACTTCTTATAATACTCCATTGCTTCCGGCATATACTCTTTTAGATTAGCAATCCTCGTTTGATCTGAAGGATGTGTGCTTAAAAATTCTGGTTGTGCGCCGCCGCTTTTACTTTGCGACATTCTCGTCCAGAAGTCTAAAGCTGCGTTCGGATTATAACCAGCCATTGCCATAGCTATCAATCCAATCCTGTCTGCTTCGCTTTCCTGCGTTCTGCTGAATGGAAGAATTACACCGACAGTAGAGCCTAATCCATAGGCAGTTATAAAAATATTTTGTGTTGTTTGAGGTTCGTTTTTAATTGCTACAGACAGAGCAACACCGCCTAATTGCTGCATTAATCCCTGGCTCATTCTCTCACCGCCGTGCTGTGCAATTGCATGTGCAATTTCGTGACCCATCACAACAGCTAATCCAGTTTCATTTTGTGTTATTGGTAGAATTCCTGAATAAACAACAACTTTACCGCCAGGCATACACCAGGCATTTGCTTCAGGATTTTCAATCAAATTGAATTCCCATGCATATCCATTCAGTTCGTT
The DNA here is from genome assembly GCA_964559565.1 of uncultured Ignavibacteriaceae bacterium. GTDB lineage: Bacteria > Bacteroidota > Ignavibacteria > Ignavibacteriales > Ignavibacteriaceae > IGN2. Next base: position 4,667 of record CAZLJI010000139.1, read on the forward strand.
AGATAGATTGTGTTGTGCAAAATATTTTTCAACAGCTTTTTGGATGTTAAATCCAACACTCTTTACCATATTAGTGCTTTGCGCATCCGTACTCAGTTTATTCTGTTGCAGAAATTGACTGTATTCCTGGAAACTCAATGCATTTAGGTCCGATGAAGATATCAGATGAAGCTGAGATCTGCCGGTGATAGGAACTGTGCTGCAATAATAAAATGTTATTGCTAGCAGGATAATTGGAATAAATATTTTCAAATATTTCATAGTACACCTCTTGTTTTTGAATGTATTAAAAATCTATTGAAATATAAGAATATATAAGAAGCGTAACAGTCGGGCGAAAGGATGAAAAATGGTCTACATCCTTTAGGTTAAAAAAATCTAATTCCTTTTTCATTCACTTGGACTATTGTCCCGTTTTCAATTTATCTCTATAATATTTAGAGTAATTAAAGAACAATGCAGGACATGCATGTTCACCACAATAAATTTATAAACTATAATAGAGGTTATTATGAAAACCAATTTAGCAAATCCAATAACGTTCTTAAGCCGGTGGACGCTTTTCCTCGGAGCGGTGCTGGTTCTAACTTTGATGACGCCTGACACTGCCCTGGCTCAATCTTCACCGGCACCAGTAGATTTAGGAACAGCGGGCAATTTTATAGTTCTAGCAAAAACCAGTATTTCAACAACTGGCACTAGTTCAATCGTTGGAGATTTGGGTATTAGCCCTGCCGCTGCAACAGCCATAACCGGATTTGATTTGATAATGGACCCATCAGGTACATTTTCAACTTCAACTTTAGTTACAGGAAAAATATATGCTGCAGATTATACCGCACCAACTCCAACAATGTTGACAGTAGCTGTTGGTGACATGGAAACCGCATACACTGACGCAGCTGGTCGGCCAAATCCAGATTATACTGAACTGTACAGCGGAGACCTCACCGGGCAGACCCTTACTCGAGGTCTCTATAAATGGGGTACCGGGGTACTGGTATCTGCTGGCGGTGTCACTATCTCGGGTAGTGCGAGCGATGTTTGGATCTTCCAGATCGCACAAGGTTTAACCCTGGCAAATGGAGCTACTATTACTTTACAAGGAGGTGCACAGGCTTCTAATATTTTCTGGCAGGTTGCGGGTATCGTTACTCTTGGAACATCTTCTGATTTTAAAGGAATTGTATTATGTCAAACAGGCATTGTAATGCAGACTGGTGCAGCTTTTGACGGCAAAGCACTGGCACAGACAGCAGTCACGTTAGATGCCACCAATGTTGTTCCCGTTGAATTAACCTCCTTCACAGGAACATCAAACGGAAAAGAAGTTATACTTAACTGGTCAACAGCAACGGAGCTTAATAACCAATTATTCGAAGTGCAAAGGAGTTTTGAAGGGAATGATTTCGCTACCATCGGTTTTGTATACGGCAAAGGAACAACAACTGAAAGACAGGACTATTCTTATAGTGATAAAAACCTTGCCGAGGGTAAATACTTTTACCGACTGAAGCAAATTGACTACCTCGGAAGCTATGAATACTCAGATGTATTGGAAGTAGATTATAGAACATTCAAAGATTATTTATTAGAACAGAACTTTCCCAATCCATTCAATCCATCAACAACAATTGGCTTTGGTATAAAAGAAAAGTCATTTGTCAAAGTTATCATACTTAACAGCATTGGAGAAGAAGTAGTCGTAGTAGTAAATGAAGAGATGGAATCAGGATTTCACACAGCTGAGTTTACTGCAGCAAACATGCCAAGCGGAGTTTATTTCTATCAGTTGAAGGCGGGAGAATTCACCAGTATGAAGAAGATGATTTTATTGAAGTAATAACTAAC
>CAZLJI010000140.1:0-6496 GCA_964559565.1 uncultured Ignavibacteriaceae bacterium
ACAAATTATGAAGCTGAGTATGCAGCAGAAACTTTACTTCCATTTTCACTTCCTGCAGGAAGCATTTATCAGGATCCTGTGAACATTACTCAGAATGAATTGTCTGAAGTTTATGTAAGAACTTTTTCTAATTCAAGAGTAACCAATCTATTTAAATTTAACAATGATAATTTTGAAGTTGTAGATTCATTGCAAGATAGAATAATAAGAGACTTTGGCGATTTCAATAATAATGGTTTAAAAGATTTGTTGACATCCTGGGTTCGTAATGGTTACATCCTCGAACAGCAAAATTCAAATTCATCTGCATTCAATGAAAAATATGCTGATGAGACAGGAAATTTCTGGCCTATTATGGCTGAAGATATTGATGCAGATGGAATTACTGAAGTTGTTGTTGTGAATTCGGATACTTCGGTAAACGTTTGGAAAGTTAATAATGATTTAACTCTCTCAAATCCAAAGACACTTAGGAATTTTACTGAACTCTGGTTTGGTTATAATATTCTTGATGCTCCAAATGGTGTTCTCGCAGATGTAAATAACGATGGTGTCAATGAATTGTGGTTCGTTGATGTTGATGGCGATATTTTTAGTTATAATATTCTAGGAACTGATAATTATCAACAAGGAAGTGTTATCAATACCGGATTTCTCGGTTCAGCAGCATATATTGCAGTTGGTGATTATAATGGAGATGATAACGTTGAGTTAGCCGTTTTACTTCATTCGATTGATGCAATTGATATAGCTCCATACTACCGCATGATTGTGTTTAATCTGTTAGGCAACCAATTGAACATTCTTTATGATCAGGTTTTTGTTGATGCTTCAATAGAATTTAGTTCTTCTTTCCAGCGTTCGGAGAACGGTATTCGCTTTTCAGATCTTGATGAAGATGGAAAAGATGAACTCGTGGTCTTTATGTTTCCTTATTCATATATTTTTAAGCATCAGTTTGTTGGATCAAATAAAATAATTTCCTTCAAAGAAAATATTAATTCTAATTCAATTTTTATTGGTGATTTGAACAACAACAATGTTCCGGAAATTGCATTCCCAACAGATCTGGGAATTAATTTTTATGAATTCACAATTTCAAAAAAAGCAAGTACTCCATTTAATGTAAACGGATACAGTATTGATTCAACCAGTATTTTTCTTTCCTGGCAGGGGAGTGTAGATCAATATTATATCTATCGTGGATTATCCGCTGATAATTTACTATTAATTGATTCAGTAATAGCTACAACTCAATATGCAGATTTTAATCTTGCACAAAACACAAACTATTATTATGCAATACAGGCATTTGATCTTTCTAAAGAAGATCCTTATTCAAATTTATCGAGAGTAATTGAAATTTATTGTCATTCGCCGGGAAAAGTAATCTCAGTTAATGGTACAAGCAATAATACTATTACGGTTAAATTCTCGGAAAAGATGAACAATACGATTGAGAATTTGCAGGCGTTCAAATTAAATGGTAATGTTATACCAAACTCAATCGCTCCAGCAAGTCAGTACTCATATCTTTTAACATTTCGCGATGAAATTCCAGTTGGTTTGAATGAATTATCCGTTGCAGACTTGAGAGATCTTTACGGCTCACCAATTGAACCAGCCAGCGTGACTTTTGAAATGGATTCAATTCTGATACTACCTGAATTCTTCATCAGCTCATTTAAAATTGTTGATGCTTATACTATCAGTGTAATATTTAATTTAGAGGTTGATGAAATAACCGCAGAAAATGTCAGTAACTATATATTTGAACCTGATAATAAAGCCTCTGCTGTAAGCATTGATGCAACAAATAAAAAAATGGTAAACATAAGTTTAAACGGTCAGAAACCAGTTGGTGCTATCGGAAGGGAATACGTGCTAAGAGTAAAGGATATATTTTCTTCTGCATCTACAGGAAGCCTGAAAATAAATGAAGGTGCAGGAAGCTATATTGTTCTTTCTTCATTTGCTAATGATCTTTCTGATGTTTACGTCTATCCGAATCCTGTAAAGCCAACTAGTGGGGAAACGTTAACATTCGCTAATCTGCCAAGGTATGCACAAATAAGTATCTGGACGGTTGATGGAACCAAAATCGGAGAGATTGAAGAAAGTGATGGAAATGGTGGTGTGACTTTTAATTTACTTGATATGAGTGGTAATACAATCTCATCAGGAATTTATATTTACCGAATTGTTATGCTGGACGAATCAAAAAATGAACAGCAAGAAAAGCTCGGCAAGTTTGCTGTGATTAAATGATAATATGAGCAATAAGATTTTTAATGCATCAAACTCACTGAGTTTTATAAGACTTCTGCTGGTTATTCCAGCCTGGGTTGCGTTCAATAATTTTGACAATAATCTTGCTAGATATTCAGTTGCAGCAATTGGTATCATTGCCACTATCACTGATATTCTGGATGGCTATCTTGCAAGGAAGCTTGACCAGATAACAGAATTTGGAAAAGTGATTGATCCTCTCGCAGATAAAGTATTAATTGTATTTGTAGTATTTAATTTATTCCTCAAAGGTGAAATTCCTGAGCATTATTTTTATTTGATTGTTGCACGGGATGTTTTGATTCTTATCGGCGGATTGATAGTAGCAAAGAAAATAGGCAAAGTACTTCCATCTGATTATTTGGGTAAAGCAACTGTATTATCCATTGCATTTTTCTTGCTAATTATTTTACTGAATGTAGAAAGTCAGTCACTGCCATATCTGATACTCTATTATCTAAGTATGTTCCTGATATTTGCTTCTTTTACCAATTACATTTTTAAAGCTGCCAAAGCTTTATCTCATAAAACACAATGAAATTTTTTAGCAACATTAACCTGAATCGGCTTAAAGAAGGCTTAAGCAAAACACGAGATAAGCTTGTTACAAAGATTACCGAGACCTTTTCAGGCAAAGCTGTAATTGATGATACTACTCTAAATGAACTTGAAGAAATCCTCATCTCTTCAGATATGAGTGCAGAATTATCTGAAAAGATTATTAACAATCTCAGAATTAATCTAAAAACCGAAAAAGATAGAACTCTATCCAACATTCTTGAATTACTAAAAAGTGAACTGCTGAATATTCTTGATAAGGAACAAAGCCATGCTATTTCAAATGAAGATAAAATAAAAATAAAACCGTACGTGATATTGATAGTCGGCGTTAATGGAGTAGGGAAGACAACAACGATTGGAAAACTTGCAAGTAATTTTAAGAAAACTGGTAATAAAGTAATCGTCGGTGCTGCCGATACTTTTCGTGCTGCTGCAAATGAGCAGTTAGATATTTGGGCGCAACGGGCTGGAGTTGAGATTATACAGCATAAGCAAGGAACAGATCCTTCCTCAGTTGCATTCGAGACAGTGAAAAAAGCAATTGATGGTGATTACGATATTGTTTTGATTGATACAGCAGGAAGGTTACACAGTAAAGTTAACTTAATGAATGAGCTGAATAAAATTAATAAAGCAATCAGCAAAGTGCTCCCCGGTGCTCCACAAGATACTTTCCTTGTACTCGATGCAACTCTCGGTCAAAATGCAATCGTCCAGGCAGATGAATTTTCTAAGGTTACAAAACTTTCAGGTCTGGTAATTACAAAACTTGATGGTACTGCTAAAGGCGGCACTATATTCCAGATTTGCGAGACAAATAAAATACCTGTTAAATATATCGGTGTTGGTGAAAAATTGGACGATCTTCAAACATTCAATTCTTCATCCTTTATTGATGCTTTATTCAGGAATACTCAATCTGACTAGATATGATCTTTAAGAAATCACCTCATAGAATATTTGACTACAATCCACGGTTCTACAAACCCGAAGAAGATAAAGATGAAAAAAGAAAAAGAAAGCTTGGATTCAGAAGACAAATGAAGATTAACAGAAAGCAAAAGAGTCCGATGATTTGGTTGTTGTTAGTTATTCTAGCTGTTTATATTTATTTGAAACTGACAGGGATTGTATGAAAAGGATATATATTAGTTTACATAATATACATTATCGGACAATTCTATTAGATTTTTTTGAATCTATTAATATTTTCATCCCTTCCAAAGACCACTAATTTATCTCCCCATTTCAGTTTATAGTTTGGATCAGCACTTATTATTAAATCTTTTTCCCGGGATTCATCAAACATATCTTGTGGATGTTTAATCATTAAAACCTCTAGGCCATAGTTACTTCGTATTCTAAGTTCAGATAAACTTTTTCCTATCAGTTCAGTTGCTGCATACACCTCAGCTATGGAATAACCGGCTGCAACAGTAGATGACCCTGAATCTGCTATAGTTTTAAGTTCGCTCGACAAACCTTCAGCAATGTTAAGCTTCAATGATTCGTGATTGTAGATTAGTAATACTTCCTGACGAGATATTGCTCCAAGTAACTTACCTTCCTCATCATCAGAAATAACAGGAATACTGTCAACATTCGACTTACTGAATAGCCGTAGCACATAGTCAAGGTCATCATCAGGTTTGGCAAACGCAACGTGTGGATTAGCAATATCATTTGCAACCAAAAATTCTTTGACATTTTCATACTCAGTCATTATGGGTCTTAGTTCAACCTCAGTAATTACGCCTGTAATCAGCTCATCATTATTTATAGTATACAACGAATTACTAGGATTTTTAACCATCTTCTCAAGTAACTCAGGAAGTTTCGTACTCTCCTGTATCGTATTGATTGGAGTCAAGTCTACCTCCTTAATATAGATGGATTTTAATATATTGGATTCTCGTCCCTCTGATATCTGGTAACCTTGTTCTTCGAGATGCTGAACGTGAACAGAGCTTCTACGAACTAATCTGCTTATCGTAGTGCTAACAATCACAGCTAGCATTAATGGTAAAATGAAACTGTATTCCTGCGTCATTTCAAAAATAATTAAGATCGCAGTAATAGGAATCGTATTAATTCCTCCAAGCATTGCACCCATTCCAACAAGTATGTAGGTCGTTGTATCGAGTTCTAATCCCAAAAAAGTATTGACAAAAATTGAAAATAAATAACCAAGACAGGCACCCATAAATAACGATGGAGCAAACATCCCGCCAAAACCTCCTGAGTTTAAGACCAGCGGGACAAGCAAAAATTTTAGAGCAAATAAAATCAGAACAACTTTCCAAATAAGCTTTCCAGCCAGTATATTATTAATACCGGCATAACCAATACCAAATATATCTTTAAAGAAAAATGCGCTCACTCCAACCAGAAGTCCAACAAGAATCATTACTAACCATTGAGGTATTCCTTTTAGTAAAATTTTTTTTCTTATCAGATGACTTGTTGCACTTGTGTATTTTAAATATAACACTGACGCAAGGCCTGCAACTATACCAAGAAAGGCATACATATATAGATAATGATAGCTGCCGGCTTCAGGTGAAATGAAAGTGAATATTGATTCGTTACCGAGTAATTCTCGTGAAATTGTGCTTGCAGTTACGGATGCTAAGATTACCGCCGATAAGGTTGGTGCACTAAAATCATTTAATAGTATTAATTCGATAGCAAAGAATACACCTCCAAGCGGTGTATTAAAAATTGCAGCTATTGCAGCACCTGAACCTGCAGCAGTGAATACTCTTCTTCTAATATCCGATAAACCGATCAACTGGCAAACTTTGCTTGAAACTCCCCCGCCTAATTGAGCTGCAGGTCCCTCAGGTCCTACTGTTCCACCTGACCCGATGCAAATAACTGGTGCAATGAAATGAAATATTGTAGTTTTTAATGGAATGTAACCACCACGCAAAACAACCGATTTAATTACTTCTGAGACTCCCTTTTTTTCTGCAGTATCAGGTGCTATTTTAATCATCAAAGCCTGAATGAGCATTCCAATTGCGGGTAAGACTATTACTGCTGCAGCTCCAAGGAAAAAGAGTCCCTCTGCGGTCTGCTCGAAAAAGATTTTGTTGAAGAATTCAATTGAATTGTGAAAAAGTACCGCGGCTAACCCGGCAATAACACCTATTAATATCGCATAGATAGTAAAACTGAGATAATCGGGCAGAGTTACTTTCTTCAGTAGCTTTTGACTGAATTCTCCAATAGATTTTGCCCATAAAAAAGATTTTAGTGGCGACTTTTTTTTCTTTTGATCCAAATTGTACTAGCTAATTGTCACTTATCATATTTAAAGAATCCTTCACCTGTTTTTCTTCCTAGCTTCTTTGCTGCTACCATTTTCTTTAATAATGGACAAGGTCTGTATTTGGAATCATTGTAACCATTGTAAAGAACTTCCATAATAGCAAGACAAACATCAAGACCAATGAAGTCAGCTAATGTTAAAGGTCCCATGGGATGATTCATTCCAAGTTTCATTACTGAATCGATTGCTTCTGGTTCTGCAACACCTTCCATAACGCAGTAAATTGCTTCGTTAATCATCGGCATTAAAATCCTGTTTGATACAAAACCGGGATAATCCTGAACTTCCACGGGGACTTTTTCAATCTTTTCA